>JAFPRD010000182.1:0-13796 GCA_017401005.1 Lachnospiraceae bacterium | reverse complement strand
TCCCGCACGGATTCTTCCCCATTTAAACTGCGTACAAAGGTCTTTGTGGAATCCTTTGTCGCTTCCTTCTCTATCGCAAAATGCTCATCCGCCATAGCGGCGATCTGAGGCAAATGCGTTATACAAAGCACCTGGTGGGCTCTCGAGAGCTTACCCAGCTGCTTAGATACCTTAAATGCCGTTCTTCCGCTGATACCCGTATCGATTTCGTCAAATATCAGCGTATCGATAGAATCCTCCCCTGCCATAACGGTCTTAAGCCCAAGCATAATCCTTGAAAGCTCTCCTCCGCTGGCTACATTTCCAAGGCTCTTTAAAGGTTCGCCTGGATTTGTTGAGATCATAAACTCGACCTCGTCAAATCCTTTTGATCCGGGCTTGTTTCCGGGGCGCACATCCACTTCGAATTCTACGCTCAAAAAGTTAAGCCCAACCAAAGATTCTTTTAGTTTCTCGCTTAGGGAAACCGCAATCTTTTTTCTTTCTTTCGAAAGAGCCTCGCAGTTTTTCAAAAGGATTTCTTCGGTCTTTGAAACCTTTTCCTTTAACCTATATATATATCCTTCATAGTCGGCGTATTTGTCAAGCTTATTTGAAGCTTCTTTTGCAAACTCAAGTATCTCTTGTATAGTATCGCCGTATTTTCTCTTGAAGGAATTTATAAGATCGAGCCTTTCGGAAACCTCCTCAAACTCACCTTCTTCAAAGGTAAAGTCCGACATATATCCCGATAGGTCTCTGTTAAAGTCGTTCATCAGTCCTTCTATCTCTGAAAGCTGCGACTCCAAGGCCTCTATGGAGCTGTCGTACTGAGAAACGTTTCCCACAGCCCTAAGTGCGTTTCCGAGTAATGAAGATGCACTGGTCTGTGCCGCCGAGGTATAATTATAAGCCTCCGAAAGCGACTCTGCAATCTTTCTTGCATTGGCCATCCTTGAAAACTTATCTTCAAGCTCTTTATCTTCGCCTTCTGTCAAGGCTGCGGCTTCTATCTCACCAACCTCAAACTCTAAAAGAGATTTTTCTCTTTCGAGATCCGTTGTGTCTTTTTCATTCTCCGAAAGCTCGTCTAAAGCCTCTTTGTACGCCTTATAGCTCTCCGCCGTCTTATTAAGGAGCGGACTTAGCGTCTTTTCTCCGAAGGCATCAAGTATATCAAGATGCTTAGACTTCTTAAGAAGGCTTTGGTGTTCGTGCTGTCCGTGGATATCTATAAGCTCCTCGGCAAGATGTCCCACCTGCTTTGCGGTAACGGTCTCTCCGTTGATCTTGCAGCTGCTCTTTCCCTGAGAAAGCTTTCTTAAGAGGATTATCGTTCCGTCCTCTTCCGGCTCGATATCCATATCCCTTAGAATCTTTTTAACCTTTTCGTCTTCGGATACAAATACAAGCTTTACGAAACCTTCGTCAGCGCCTTTTCTTAAAAGGGACGCATCTGCCTTTCCGCCAAGTGCAAGATTTACCGAACCTATAAGAAGCGACTTTCCGGCTCCGGTCTCACCGGTTATAATATTGAGGCCTTCCCCGAATTCAACTTCCGTTTCTTCAATTAATGCCAGATTTTTTACATGAATACTCTGTAACATATGTTCCTTGTTCTCCCCCTGAAATTTAATTATTGTACCATATTTTTTATCTTTTCCATCAGCGATCTGGTTTCACCGACGGTTCTTACAGCGGCCATAATAGTATCGTCTCCCGCGATGCTTCCGACTATTTCGGTAAATTCCATCGCGTCGATGGCTGCGGCAACCGCCATAGCCATACCCGATACAGTCTTAATGACCAGGATGTTTTGCGCCATGTCCACCGATACAAAACCGTCTTTTAAGACTCTGATGAATTTATCGGAAAGATCTCCTTTACCGGTATTGATCAAAATATACTTTTGATTTCCGCTTGTTCCGGAGACTTTTGTAAGACCCAGTTCCCTGATATCTCTGGAGACTGTGGCCTGGGTAACGTCAAACCCGCTCTTTTTAAGCATAAGAGCAAGTTCTTCCTGTGTCCCAATCTCGTTTTGTTCGATGAGTTCAATCAATTTCTTTTGTCTGGTTGATTTCATAATTATTTCTCGCTCATTTTTCTGTTAAGAATATCAAGGAAACTGTCTTTTCCAAGCTTTGCAAAGCAAACTTTTTTCCCGGAACATCTTACCGTAACGCTCTCTCCGGTTCCTACGATTTCCTTGCTGCTTCCGTCGAAGCTGACTTCAAGTTCCTGGTGTCCGCCATCCTTGGAGGCGGGTATCTCAATCCTCACCTCATCCTTGCTTGAAAGGATGATACTCCTGTGGTTTAAAGTATGAGGACAAATAGGAGTCAAAATAATAAGTTCCGAAGCCGGACTTGCGATGGGGCCTCCCGCCGAAAGATTGTATCCGGTAGAGCCCGTTGGCGTGGAGATGATCACGCCGTCGGCAAAATACTGCGCAAGGAACAATCCGTTTACGTAAAGGTTGAAGGAATTGATCCGAAGGCCGCCATATCTTGTAAGTACGACGTCGTTTAAAGCATTTACCGTGCTTTGCGCCGTCTTTCCCTCAAGAAGCAGTCTGTCTTCAAGAGTATACTTATCTTCCACAAGGGCTTTCATGGCTTTTTCTATATTAGCCGTCTCAATCTCTGTAAGGAAGCCAAGGGTACCAAGATTGATTCCGATAACGGGGCCCAGGGAAAAGTCCGCTTCTCTCATCGCCTGCAGTATTGTTCCGTCTCCGCCGAGGACGATAGTCATGATGTCCTCGCCGTATTCGCCGTTATATTTATCAAAATCCGTAACGACGGCTCCGAGACTCTCAAGGCAACTTACTACCTTGTTTTTAACCGTTTCGTCTTTATCTTTGTAAGGATTTTTGTAAATTAAAAACTTTTTCATTTTAAATGCCTTTAAAGTTCGTGTGAACCCGAAACTATATCTTCGATAATCTTTTTAAAGTCTTCCTCGAAGGCAAGTCCCGTTTTATCTTCAAGCATAACACGGAGCTTTTCTTCCGCATCTTTCTCCTCAAGAGATAAAACTTCCTCCGGGATGTCGGATTTTTTCGTAATATACATCAGGTACTCAATATTTCCCTCAGGGCCCTTGATGGGTGAAAAATCAATCGCCTTTACGTCAAAACCGATCATATCCGCGTAGGTAACTATCTTTGAGATAACGTCTTTATGTGTCTGGGCTTCTCTTACAACTCCGTTTTTGCCGACCTTATCTTTCCCGGCTTCAAACTGGGGCTTTATAAGGCAAACCATTCCGGCTCCGCTTTTTAAAAGGTTTCTTGCCGGAATAAGGATCTTCGTAAGAGAGATAAATGATACGTCAACACTTGCAAAATCAAGAGTATCCTCAATATCCTCCGGCTTCATGAATCTGAAATTGGTCTGCTCCATAACGACTACTCTTTCATCGTTTCTAAGCTTCCAGTCCAGCTGTCCGTGGCCGACATCGACCGAGTAAACCTTTGAAGCTCCGTTTTGGAGCATACAGTCGGTAAAACCTCCCGTCGAAGCTCCTATATCCATACAGATATGTCCTTCAAGGTTAAATCCCCAGATTTCCATAGCTTTCTCGAGCTTAAGGCCTCCGCGGCTGACGTACCTGGGGCTTTGCCCTCTTACCTCAACCTTAACCTTGGAAGTATCAAAAAAGCTTCCCGCCTTGTCTTCCTTTTGTCCGTTGACATAGACAACGCCGCTCATTATGATAGCTTTCGCTTTTTCCCGGGACGGGGCATATCCGTCCTGCACCAATATAACATCAAGTCTTTCTTTCATAAATCAAACTCTTTCGAGGATCTTTTCGATAATGCTCTCCGCATCAATTCCGTTTGCCGCCTTTAAAAGCGATGAATCTCCGTGTTCTATAAAAGCATCGGGAAGGCTTATGATCAGACACTGCGTATCAATATCTTTGCCCGACTGCTTTTCCGAATTGATAAAATCAAGAACTCTCTCTCCGAATCCGCCGCTTCTGACATTTTCCTCGAGGGTCACGATAAGCTTGTGACAGCGCATTGCTTCACGTATGCTTTCGGTATCTATCGGACTTACAAACCTGGCGTTTATAAGGCTCGCTTTATGCCCTTTCTTCTCAAGGCCGCTTTTTACCTTTTCGGCAGTCTCAACCATAGAGCCAACGGCTAAAAGAGCTATCTCTTCTTCTCTGTAGATCCACTCGGCTTCACCGACATTTATCTCGCTTCTGAACTCTTCGAGGCCTTCGTAAACCGCGCCTCTGGGATATCTGACAGCGATGGGATGTCCGTAAGAAACCGCAAATTTCAGCATATCGGAAAACTCCCAAAGGTTCTTAGGGGCCATAACCGTCATTCCGGGAATACCCGATAGGAAGGACAGGTCGAATATGCCCTGGTGGGTTTCACCGTCATTTCCGACGATACCCGCTCTGTCAACCGCAAAAACAACCGGAAGATCCTGAAGGCATACGTCGTGGATTATCTGGTCGTAGGCTCTTTGTAAAAATGAAGAGTATATGGCAACAACAGGTATCATACCTCCTGCAGCAAGTCCCGCAGCGAAGGTGACAGCATGCTCCTCAGCTATTCCGACGTCGAAAAATCTGTCAGGATAAGCGTTATAAAATCTCTTAAGCCCCGTTCCGTCAGGCATAGCCGCCGTCACGGCACAGATCTTCGGATTTCTGGCTCCGAGTTTTACCATAACCGTGGAAAAAATATTCGTCCAGGATACTGCCGAAGATTTCTTCGGAAGGCCGGTCTCGATATCAAAAGGTCCCGTTCCGTGGAATCTTGCGGGATGACGGATAGCCGGTTCGTATCCTTTTCCCTTTTCTGTGATCACATGGATCATAACCGCCCTCTTAATACGCTTGGCTTCCTTTAAAGCCTTGCGCATAGCTTCTATGTCATGTCCGTTTATGGGGCCTAAATATACAATACCCATTTCCTCGAACATCATACCCGGGGAATAGAGGGATTTGAAACTGTTTTTGGCTCGTCTTATATTCTTAACGATATTGTTTCCGGCAGGCGTTCCGACGATCTTGTTGTAAACATCATCTTTAAGGTCGAGATACCCTTCGCTTGTTCTGATTGAATTCAGATACTTGGGGATGGCCCCGACATTCTCGGAAATAGACATCTTGTTGTCATTAAGGATGATAATAAAATTGCTGTCTGACTTTCCGGCATTGTTTAAAGCTTCAAAGGCAAGGCCTCCTGTTAGGGAACCGTCTCCGATCACGGAAACGATTGTTTTTTTCTCCCCGGAGATGTCTCTTGCTTTTACAAGACCGAGTCCTGCAGAAATCGAGGTGGAACTGTGGCCGGTGTCAAAGCAGTCGCAGTCGCTCTCTCTTCTCTTGGGAAATCCGCTCATTCCGTGGTACATACGGAGGCTGTCGAAGCCTTCTCTTCTTCCGGACAAAAGCTTATGAGTATAGGACTGATGTCCGACATCCCAGATAATATCGTCCTTCGGTAGGTTTAGTTCAAGATGAAGCGCTACCGTAAGCTCAACGACTCCGAGGTTGGAGCCTAAATGTCCTCCGGTATGGCTTATTTTTTCTATTAAGAAATCCCGGATCTCGTCGCATAAAGCCCCGAGATGTTCGGCGGGAATCTTTTTTATATCGCCGACTTTATTTATCTTTTCAAGATACATAAACTAACTCCGATTTAAATCACCGCATTCTTCCTATAAGGGAATCTATAAGCATCGTAAGGAAATCTTTATCTCCCGGCAGAGACTTTAAAAGCTCTTCGGCTTCCTTGCTGAGCATCTCGGCCTCAGCCTCCGATTCTTCTATGCCTTTAAGGGTAACGTAGGTTACTTTATCGTTTTGAGCATCGCTTCCGGTCTTTTTGCCGAGCTCTTCGGTATTTCCGATAACATCAAGGATATCGTCTCTTATCTGGAAAGCTATGCCTACATTTGAGCCGATTTTCCTTAAAGTCTCTATCTGGTCTTTGTCCGCTCCTCCGAGGATTCCGCCAACCATAAGGGCCGCTTCGATAAGGCAGGCTGTTTTATGCTCGTGAATAAAAAGTAAATCTCCGATGGTTACGTCCGAGCCTTTTCCTTCCGCCTCAAGATCGGCGCACTGTCCTCCGATCATTCCGTAAGAGCCGCTCTTTTCCGAAAGCATTGCTCCGGCCTTTACGATTCTGGATAAGGTAGGAGCATCATCTATACCGGCGGCGGCGACAAAAGCCGTCTCGAAGGCATAGTTTAAAAGAGCATCGCCCGCAAGCACTCCCATCCCGTCACCGTACATTTTCCATGTAGTAAGACGGCCCCTTCGAAACTCATCATTATCCATAGCGGGCAGGTCGTCATGCACAAGGGAATAACTGTGTATAAACTCGATCGCCGCGGCAAAGCATTCAACTTCATAAGGTATTTCGCTTTTTCCCGAAAAGAGCTTATAGCTTTCTATCAGGATCATCGGGCGAAGCCTTTTCCCGCCGGAGAGACAGGAATACTCCATCGCTTCAAAAACAGTTTTCTGGAGTCCCTTCGGCTCCGGAAGATGTCTGTTTAATATATCCTCTATCTCGATTACTTTTTTATCAAGTAGGGATTCAAACTGCTGTTTATCCATTATTCAAAGTCCTCTGTTTCCCCGTTATCAAGAAGCTTTTGAACCTTTTTCTCAACCCGGTCAACTTTTTTGTTAGCCTCGGCTATAAGCTTTACTCCCTTGGAGTATTCGGTAAAAGCTTCCTCTAAAGGGAGTTCTTCATCCTCGAGTTTTTCGATGATCTCATCGATATTATCAAGGATTTTTTCAAGGGTGATATTGTCTTTTTCTTTGGTCTTTGATTCTGCCATTTTTATTTCCTGTTTTTGTTTTCTCTGATTTCATCCACCAGAGCCGTTGCATATCCATCGGTTAACGCCATATCAATTTTCATACCGCTTTTAAGCTGGCCTACGCTCTTTATCCTCTTGCCCTTTTCGTCCGTAACAAAGGCGTATCCGCTCTCTAATCTTTTAAGAGGCGAGTTGGCATCAAGCCTCGAAGAAAGAAGGCTTATACGCTGTTTTCGGGATTTGATGATTCCCTCTATGGCATCATTTAAAGCAATCTCTATTCTCGCAAGTCTTTCTTTTGACTGTCTTAATTTATACTCGGGATCAAGGAGCTTTAGCTGACGCAGCTGATGCTCTATCCGATTTCTTTTTTCGGATAAAAGATCAAGCATAAGTCCGTCCAATTCTTCTTTTCTTGAATATATAGCCTCATCTATCCTGCTTATCTCGCTTACCGCTATTTCAGCGGCAGCAGAAGGAGTTGCAGCCCTTAGATCGGCTACAAAATCAGCTATGGTAAAGTCTATTTCGTGTCCCACGGCTGATATTATCGGAACGCTGCAGTCAAAGATCGCCTGCGCGACAATTTCTTCATTAAAAGCCCAAAGGTCTTCTATAGAACCTCCTCCGCGCCCCACTATCATTAAGTCTACTCCGTATTTTTCGAGGGCTTTTATACCCTTAACAATACTCGGAGCGGCTTCTGGTCCCTGAACTATTGCGGGATAAAGTACAAGCTTTATATAGGGATTTCGGCGCTTAGAGACATTGATGATATCTCTTATGGCAGCCCCGGTAGAGGCAGTAACGATTCCGATGCACTTAGCGTCTCCCGGGATCGGCTGTTTGTACTCTTCCGCAAACATCCCCCTATCTTCAAGGTCTTCTTTTAATCTCTCAAACCTCTCGTAAAGCTCTCCCGCTCCCTCTTTTGTAATGGACCTTGCGTAAAGCTGATATGCGCCGTCGGGAACGTAAACATCAACATACCCCGAGACATTAACCAGCATCCCGTCCGTCATTTTAAAAGGAAGGCCTCCTCTGTTTCCGGCAAACATAATACATTTTACGCTTCCGGTCTCATCCTTTAATGTAAAGAAAATATGCCCGGAGGAATGGTATTTGCAGTTGCTTACCTCTCCCTTAACCGTAAGGTTTTTTAAGACATAATCGCCGTTAAAAATATTCTTGATATATCTATTTAATTGTCCTACGGTGTACACGGTTTGCGGCATATTTTTCCGTCCTGTAAAAATGGAAAGAAAGCAGTACCTGTTTGGGCACTGCTTTACTCTATTCCTCTGGCTGTTTTAATCTTTGATAAAACCGCATTGACGAAGGCGCCTGAATTGTCCTGTCCGAACCTCTTGGCAAGTTCAACTGCCTCGTTCATCGCCACACCGGTAGGTATATCTTCGTCATAGCAAAGCTCGTATACCGAAAGCCGAAGGATCGCCAGCTCGACTTTACCGATTCTTGTAATGTCCCATCCGGAAGCGTTCTCATCGATAGTTTTATCAATTTCCTCCTTGAGGTTCATAATCTTTTCGTACTTTCCGGTAACGTACTCGCTATCCTCGGTTTCAAGTGTCCCGTTTTCCGCATCCTCGCAAAACATCTTTATCTGCTCGGGCATCTCTTCCGGGCTATTAAATTCAATACGGAATAAGAGCTTAAAAAGCCTTTCCCGCAGTTCATGCCTGTTCATCATATATTAATCAGACCTCTACATCGATAACTCGAACATTTACGCTCTTTACGGTCATGCCGGTCATATTCTCAACTGAATTCTTAACCTTCTTCTGTACCTGCTGTGAAATGTCCGGAATTGCAAATCCGTTCATAATGGTAATAGCAAGAGAAACTCTTACGATATTCTCTCTGATATCTACTTTAACGCCCATGGTCTTGTCGTGAACTCCGACCTTACTCATAAGCTCGCTTGTATATGTATTTCCGACGTTGCTGACTCCGTCTGTCTCGGAAGCTGCAAGAGCGGCGATCATAGCCACAACATCATCCGCAATAAGTATCTCTCCGCCTAAGGGATCTCCGCCAAGTCTGGTAGTAGACTTATTTCTATCCGTAGTGTATCTGTTTATGATAGTCTGTGCTGCCATAATAACTCCTTTCAATCCGCCGAATTAGGGGCGGTCGATTCAATAATTTAGAGCCTAAATCAGATTTAGTATAGCATAAAGCGCCATAAAAGTGAACTGATTAATTCTTACTGAATTCCGTGAGAATAAGCCCTTTGTTTCTCTCTTCCGTCATTCCTATGCTCCAGGGATTGATAAAAAGAAGTAAGGGATTACCCTTCATATCCTTAACCTTCTTCATATCGGAAGTACCGGACAGTTTTGCAATATCGAAGTCCTGATAATTCTCGATCCAGCGGATATGTTCGTAGGGGAGATTTTCAAGCTTTATCTCAACGTTGTACTCATTTTCAAGTCTGTATTTAAGCACATCGAACTGAAGCACGCCGACTACGCCGACGATGATCTCTTCAAGTCCCGTATTAAACTCCTGGAATATCTGGATCGCACCTTCCTGCGCGATCTGTTCGATACCTTTGACAAACTGCTTGCGCTTCATGGTATCCATCTGCCTTACTCTGGCAAAATGCTCGGGAGCGAAGGTGGGAATACCCTCATACTTAAAGTTTGACTTGGGAGCGCAAAGAGTATCTCCGATTGAAAAGATACCCGGGTCAAATATACCTATGATATCTCCTGCGTAAGCCTCGGAAAGGATCTTGCGGTCATCCGCCATTATCTGCTGAGGCTGGGAAAGACGCATAACTTTATTTCCCTGAACATGCCTTACTTCCGCCGCGGCATCGTATCTTCCGGAGCAGACTCTGATAAACGCGATCCTGTCTCTGTGAGCCTTGTTCATATTAGCCTGAATCTTGAATACAAATGCCGAAAAGTCTTCGCTCAAAGGATCGATCTCGCCGCAATCCGCTTTTCTTGGAAGAGGCGTTGTTGCCATATTGAGGAAATGCTTAAGGAATATCTCCACGCCAAAGTTGGTAAGAGCCGATCCGAAACAAACGGGTGTAAGGTCACCCTTTCTTACGGTATCAAGGTCAAAATCGGCTCCCGCTCCGTCAAGAAGCTCAAGCTCTTCAAAAAGCTTATCTGCAGCTTCATCACCAATGGTTTCCCTAAGAAGCTTTTCATCCGAAACCGGGATCTCGGTGGCAGTACCTTCCTTTGTACCCTTTTCGGTATCGGAATAACAGATTACGCAGTTCTTTTCTCTGTCGTAAACGCCCTTAAATCCCTTTCCGGATCCGATAGGCCAGTTAACGGGGCAGGTGGCAATTCCAAGCTCTTTTTCTATATCATCGAGGAGCTCGAAGGTATCCATAGCGTCTCTGTCCATCTTATTGATGAATGTGAAGATGGGGATATGGCGCATAACGCAAACCTTAAAGAGCTTTCTTGTCTGGGCCTCAACGCCCTTTGATGCGTCGATTACCATGACCGCAGAGTCTGCCGCCATAAGAGTACGATATGTATCCTCGGAGAAGTCCTGGTGGCCCGGGGTATCAAGGATGTTGATGCAATACCCGTCATATTCAAACTGAAGTACGGAAGAAGTAACGGAAATACCTCTCTCCTTCTCGATCTCCATCCAGTCCGAAACCGCATGTCTCGCGGTAGCTTTTCCTTTAACAGAACCCGCAAGATTTATGGCTCCTCCGTAAAGAAGGAACTTCTCGGTAAGGGTAGTCTTACCTGCATCGGGGTGTGATATTATCGCAAATGTACGTCTTCTTTTGATTTCACTAATTGTATCAGGCATTTTTTATCTCCTATTTTTGCACATACATTCGCAATGATATCATTTTTACAATAAAAAGTAAATATTTAGCTTTAGATAAGCCCCATGCTTCTTAAAAGCCAGAGCCAGAAAGTCAGGGAAAATGCGGATAAAAGCGTTGTAAGCATGATAACTGACGAAGAGACAACGCCTTCATGTCCCATATTTTTTGCCATAACAAAGCAGCTTACCGTAGTAGCGCTTCCAAGCATTACAAGGGTCGCAACAAGCTGTTCGTCGCGGTATCCAAGCTTTACGGCAAGGGGGAGGAATATTGCCGCAAAGCCTATAAGCTTCATAAATGTCGCGGCAAGAGCGGGTCCAATCTTTCCGAAAGCCTTCCTAAAATCAAAAGTCGCTCCCATTGCCATAAGTCCCAGGGGCGTTGCAACGTTTCCGACGCTTGTAACCGTCTTTTGGAGGATGCCCCCAAGGGGAATCCTTAAAAGAGACCAGATTATACCGGTCAGGATTCCTATCAGGATGGGATTTGTCGCTATCCCTTTTAAAGTCTCAAGTACAGTCTTTTTCGAGATTCCTTTACTTCCGGGTTTAAAGAGCTCAAGAACCGTGACCGCCATAATATTATATAGCGGCACGCTTCCGATTATCATCAGTGGTGCAAGGCCCGAAGTGCCGTAGATATTTTGTATGAAAGCTATTCCGAGAAGCGCCGCGCTTGAGCGGTAGGATGCCTGGATAAACTCTCCCTGTATCCCTTTCTTTCTCCAGATAAAAGAGATTCCGGTCGAGATTAGGATGGAAAGAAGCGTTACGCATACGCAAAAGAGCACATATTTCCCATCCCAGGCTTTACGAAAATCGACCTCTGCCAGGTCTTTAAAAACTAAAACCGGCAGAGGTACAGTGAATACAAATTTATTCATTTTAGAGGCGAATACATCATCGATCCACCCTATTTTGTGAAATACAAACCCCAATACCATAAGTAGAAATATAGGAACTGTGGCATTAAGGCTAAAAATCAAATTGTCCATTATTAAACGCCTAATATTGTCTTTCTGTACCAGTTAAGTGTATCAAGATATGACTGGTATACTTTATCGGCATCTATTTCCTTAAGGAGCATTACTCTTGAAACCTCGCTCCAGTCAGCCTGCTCGTAAGCGAGAATAAACTCGTAAACGGGAGCAAACTTTCCTTCTTTGGAAATAAGCGCGGATTTAATGTCGTTTGAAACATGGATCATTTCCAAAGCTTCGTTCATAGGCTTATCAAGGATAACATCGAGCATTGAGAAAAGTCCCATAAGGAAGAGCTCTTCGCTTTGCATCTTGAGTCCGAAGAAGCCCGCGATATCTTCGGCAAATCTTGCACGGAGCAGGGTAAGACGTGTGATCTCGTTCGGCTGATCCGAACTGATCTCTCCAACCACAGCCGTATTGATCCATTTCTTTAATTCCTTTTGTCCCAGCATAGCTGCGGCATGTCTGATAGTTGTGATCTCGGCAGTCTTTACAACTCTGTTTACCATCTGTAAGAGGGATAAGGTAAGAGCTGTATCTCTACCGATGATGTCAGCAGCATCATTAAGCTCAAAATCGGGATTGTTAACGATTTTTAAGAGCTCTAACTGTGTGATCTTTGAAGGAGCAATATCCTTGCTTCCCTTAGTAACGGGAAGTCTGTAGAACTCTCCTTCGTAATAATGATAACCGCCGGTTTTCTTTAAGGCTTCGAAAGTATCCATTGTATCGATATTTCCGGCGATAAGTTTAGCCGCAGGATAAAGCTTTGAGAAGAACATCTTCGCTTTATCGATGGCAATCTTTTTATTGTTGAGGAATACGAAATCAACAAGCTCAAGGATAGGTGCATATACCTGGAATTCGGAAACAGCCAGCTTTCTGATCGCTATCTTGAAGCCTGCAGCCTTTAATTCCTTTAATCTTTTAACATAGGACTCTATAGGTGGAACGGTTCTGTCGATAAGAAGCGCAACTTTAACATGCGCCACCTTACACTGTTCCTCGATGTTGGAGAAAATGGATACATTGGAAACAGGAACGAATACCATCTTGTCTCCGGACAAAGTCTCGATACCCATAGAGTTAACGGCCTCGATGCCCTGCACATAAGTAGCTCCGTCGTAAACACCCGTCACCTGTCCGAGAGGATTGAGGAACATGTTATCTTTCTGAGAAAAGACCGAGTATGCACTTACGGCGATATTCTCATCAAACAACGGGATAAGTGTCAGCAACATACAAAACTCCTTTCCGTTCGGCTAAATACCGAACCACCAGAGGCTTAAAGCGCTCTGTCCTTTGCAGTAAGATTTGAAATAATATACAGAATAAGTCCAAATCCGATAAAGACATCGGAAAGATTAAATACCAGGTTCCTTATCTTTGAAGGCTTGACATCAAGACTTACATAGTCCATAACATATCCCTTTTTCACCCGGTCGTAAGTATTGCTAAGCGCTCCTCCAAGGATAAAAGCAAGACCCGTCTTTTCAAAGATGCGTCCCCTCTTGGACGAGGAAAAACAAAGCATCAGAAAAGTCATAACAGTAGAGCCTATGGAAAGGCCTTTTACCTCGCCGGGATATTTCTGTCCGAGGTTTAACATCGCTCCGCGATTATGGTGACGTCTGAATCTGAAGATTCCCTTCTTAATCTCGGTATCTTCTTCGCCGGGCAACTCGCAGTCCATTTTGCTCTTGATGTACAAATCAGCACCCGCTATGGATGCGGCGCCGATAAAAGGAGCCAGCACACCAAACAGTGAAGTCCTTTTTTTCATAAAGCCATACCTCTTATAAAAAATTTTAAAGATATTTGCACTGTTATTTTACCATTTTCTGACTAATTTGAAAACTATTAGTTTTTTATTCCGTGGGCTTTAAAAATATCTGCCATTTCGGTGTATTGTTTTGCGTACACATGGAAACCGTCGAAGGTATATTCATCAATAAGATAGCCTTCTTTATCCACAAAAGGAGCGTTTATATCAAAGTAAAACACTCTCTCCCCGTCCGCGAGTTCGGAGATTGCCGTGTTTTTATCGTTGATGTTTAGATTCTTGTAGACACCTGTCTTGTCATCCTTCTCGGCCTTTTTTGATATTCTCATATTTGAGACGGTAAAAATAACGGCGTCCGGCAGCTTTTCTTTTATCATCTCAAGCATCTCGGAATAGCTTTCC
>JAFPRD010000181.1:0-5082 GCA_017401005.1 Lachnospiraceae bacterium | reverse complement strand
GTTTATAGAGCTGCTGAGGCCAAGACTGACAGGCATATGATAATCGCCCTCGTCCAGTTCGCTGATATCATTGTTGTCCATAAAGGCGGCAACATCGACCGTCTTGCCGATGGTTAATGCATCAATCCCCTCAATGTTTGACTTTAAACCGGCTATTGTTACCGATACGATCGAAGGCGCAATCTCAATGTCATATCCATCGGGTACATTTGTAAGGGTAATACCGTCGGCAGGAAAAGTAACTGTCTTTTCTTCCTCGGGTTCGATAAATACCTTTACGGTAACCGTCTTGTCAAAATCATCATCCGCAAACTGAAGATTAGCGGGTACATACTGGCTTAGATCAACTACTTTTTCCACATCTGCATCGGCATCTGTTATGTCGATAGGTGTAGAGATGTTAATTCTGCTGAGGGATAAAAGAGCAGCATGTGTTCCGGCCAAAGTAACCGTCTCGGGATAAACCTCAAGATTTCCGGTATAGAGATACCCAGGAGCAGGTTCTCCGGTCTTGGATGCGTATACCGCAACCTTCTTTGTCTCAAGGATATTAACATCAACATGTACGTAATCCGACTGTTTTGTTATAGTCGAAAGATTAAGCACGTTGTTTGAAGCATCATACAGTTCAATCTCAATATTTGCCGACAAAGACTCGCTCACACCGTCGATATCAATGTTAACCTGGCCGTAGCTGACCATATCGATATCGGACTTCGGACCGTTGATCTCGATCATATTAAGGTCCATTGTGACTCCGCCGAACTTGCAGTTCTCAGCAACTTCACCGGTGGTGTTTTTGATGATGCGCACGTACTTTCTTGCACGGTCCTCTATAGAGAGAGTAACGCTGTCCTTACTAGAAGTAAGGGAATCGTAAGTCATATCCCCGGCAAGTCTGAGACTGATGGGAATCTTTCCGTCCGCAATCTTTGTAGCATCAGCCTCCGCTATTATATCGGCAGAACTGAGGCTGTTAATAACCGTCTTCGGCGCGGTAACGGTAACGCGTATCGTATCACCGTCCAAAATATCCCAAACCTTTTTTTCTGGTTCAAGAGCTTCTTCGTTGATTATCTGAACTTTAACATTCGAAAAATCCTTCGGAATCGTAGGGTTCTCAATCTGAATCCATACAAACCAGATAACGATGGCAAGGAAAACCGATACGATCTTAAGCCACCAATCTTTAAGGAGCCATTCTTTAAACTTTTTCATTGGCAGCTCCTTCCCCGGCTTTTACATCCGTATTTTTATGTTCACCATCCCGATGTCTTCTGGCTTTCCTGCGTTTTTCGCGGGCCTTTGAGACAAGCTTGGTCAGCTTTGTCTTCAACTGCTCACCATCGGATATGGATTCTATCTTTCCGTCTATAGCGAGGGAAATACGTCCGGTTTCTTCGGAAACAATGATAGTAACGGCATCTGTCTTTTCGGATACACCGACAGCCGCTCTGTGTCTTGTTCCAAGGTCCTTGCTAAGGGCCATATTGTCGGAAAGGGGAAGGTAGCAGGTAGCCGCAGTCACGCGATTTCCCACAATAATAACCGCTCCGTCATGAAGCGGGGTGTTTTTCTCAAATATATTGATAAGAAGTCCGCTTGTAATCTTACCGTCAACGGCGATACCCGTTGTCTCGTACTCCGAGAGGAACTCGGACCTTTGAATTACAATAAGGGCTCCCGTTCTCGCCTTTCCCATCTCGGTGCAGGCTTTAACGATTTCTGAAATTGATTCCGCAGAAATAGTCTCCACATCGGTTGCATTTATTCCGGTTGTGGAGAGGATCTCGCCCAAAATATTCTTTCTTCCGAGATTTTCAAGTCCCTTTCGAAGTTCCGGCTGAAGGACAAGCAAAAGAGCTATGATTGCATAGTTAACAACATTTTTTGCAATCCAGATAATGGTATCCAGCTGCATTATGGATGCGACAACAAGGAACAGCGCGATAACGATGATTCCTTTTAAAAGAGACCATGCTCTGGTATTCTTCATCCAGGCCAAAATATAGTACAGCAAAAAAGCAATGATCAGGATTTCCAAAACATCCCGCCACTGTACCGTAGTCATATATATACCCATGTTTTTCAGGTAATTTATGGCCTGTGTTACAAACTGCATTTAAGTTAATTACTCCCTGTAATCTTCGGTTGAACCCTCGGTATATTCACCGTTTTCCTCATAATACTCCCCGTCTGCGTCCTCATAATACCCGTCCTCAGAGAAATAGCCGTTCTCATCTGTGTACTCCAGATCGTCGTAATTCTCTGAATACAGATCCTCGCTGCTTCCGGACATAAAGCTTTTTCCGCCTTTTCTGCGGTTTATCTGACGAACTCTCTGCGCGGACTCTCCGAGAGAGATCTTAGGAACTGCCTTAACGTAGTAGTAGTAATCGTCATCCTCGAACTGAACATTCTCCGTGCGGTTAAAGTCAACACAGAATCTAAAGAATTTCAGTACAAATCCGACAGCAACCGCAAGTACGGAAACCAGAATAATATTGATAAAAGAAATACCGGTATCCATTATCACATCACCGATAAGGAGCGCGATAATATCAACAACGACGCCTACGCCGATTGCGATCTCCCAGTTTCTCTTGATGGGAAGTCTGCGCAGGAAATAAACCGCAAGGAAAGTAATGATAAACGCTACAACAACGATTATCATTCCTTTATTGGCCAATATATCGTCGATAATAATCTTAAGCTGATCGGCAGCTTCCGCTATAGGCATATTTGCCATAGTAGCTGAGTTTGCATTTACAACCTTCAAAAAGTAGTAAGCAATAACACCGCAGGCCATTGCAACCGTGCATCCCGGAGTTGCCGTAAGGCCGAGAGCTATCGGAAGCACATACGGCATCTTCCAAAGCATTAAGATAGGCGTGATTGCAACTACAAGAGAGGACTTGGGCGAAAACCTCAAAAACAGAAGATAAAGTATGAGGTAAAGCAATACTCCCAAAGCCGCAACGATGAGGGAAAGATGATACATGTGAAGCAGTGAAAAAAGTCCCGCGAAAACAAGTATCATTCCGCTTGGAAGGAACGAGCAAAGAAGCGACGCCACAAGCTCGATCACAACATTATCGATTTTAGTAAAATAACCCATTCTTGAATTTACAGTGTGAAGTACTATAAAAGCCACAATGAGCTTAAGGGCGGGAACGATGAATGCGTCGTATTTATAATACAGCTGAATCATCTTTTCCCTGATTTCATACAGATTTTTCATTTGTCTTATATAACTTCCTTAGTTTTTTAAGATTGCTCTTGTATTTCCGGAGATTTGAGGCGGCAATCGAATACTTGATAAACGCCACAAGATATGAAATTCCCACGTATACGATCAGAGCAATGATATAGTACTTTCCAAAGCTTTTCAGAATGGAAATGATATCTATCTCGTATATATTCGACATAAACTCGTCGAAGTTGTAATAAATGTATAATGCCAACCCGAATATAAAGGCTACGGTTATAGCAAAAGCCGCCTTAAGGATGGAAGCCCATATGTAATCGCTCCTGAAAAAAGTACCAATCCTTAAGTGCTCCTTACCCTTGCCTTTTTCATAGGATGACATTCTGGTCATCATAATGACCTTATCTCTGTCAAGCATATTTTCACCTTTGTCCGAGGAATTAAAGGAATCTCATTCTCGGATTATCTTTGTCATTTTTCTGTGCAGCGGCAAGCGCGGCAGCTTTCTGTGCATTATAGTCCTTGGTCATCTGGCTGAAGCTGTTTGTAACATTTGCCTTGCATCTGTCGCAGTATCTTCCGGATCTTATCGGAGCTCCGCAGCTCTCGCAGGTAAGCATCATAGCGGAATCTTCGGTAACCTCAAGTCTGTCCTCGCGAAGCCACTGTGTGATCTGTGAAGGCTCTACATCGCAAGCTTCTGCAACTTCATTTATGCCAACTCCCTTATGCTCGCGGATATACTCCTTAACTTCCTGGAACTTAGCCTCCATTACTTCCTTGCAAGCGGGGCAGATAGGCATTCCGGAAATATAGTTAAACATCTTTCCACATTTACGGCAGTTTCTAACGTTCATTATCATTACCTCCATGTTTTAAGCTTTGCAGAAGAAAATCAGATACTCTCCCCTCCTGCAAGCGCTACAAAATACACATCAGGTATACCTGCCTTATGAAGAACCTTAGTAACTTCATCCACAGTCGCTCCCGTTGTGTATATGTCATCGATAAGTATAATCGCCTTTAATTTTACAACATTTTCCCCTACAATAAAAGCGTTTTTAAGATTTTTTTGCCTCTGATCCGGGGAGAGCATCTTTAACGGCACGGTATTGCGCCTTCTTTTGAGAACACCTTCAAGATAAGGTATACCGGTATTTTTCGAAATCTCCTTTGCGAGAAGCGCAGCCTGATTATATCCCCTTTTCGCGTAGCGCCTTCTGTGAATCGGTATCGGAATCAGGGCATCGGGTTTTAAGTCTTTTATAAAATCCCCGAGGTAATCCGCTATCTCTTCCCCGAAGTAGGCGGCATATTCCGCTCTTTTCCCGTATTTAAAACGATAGATTGATTTTGCCGCCGAATCATATTCATAAAGGCACCGGCCTCTTATGTATTTGTGCTTATCCTTCGCGCATTCCGTGCAATATCGGTCGTCTCCGATTATTTTCTTGCCGCATTTAAGGCAGTATGGCGGTGTCAAAAGCCTCAGCTTTTTAATGCACTTTGCGTGGATCTTTTCCCCGTAGGGAGTTACTATTTCGTCGCAAACAGGACATCTGCGCGGGAAAACAAGATCTGTCAAAAAATTCCCCGCCTTCTTTAGTAAATCAAAAAACAATTTTTATCCCCCAATTTCAAGAATTCTTTCCTTCAAAGAAGTATATCTGCTCCTTCCCGAAGAATTTTCTATCATTTCCCTCACAATTTCAGAGCTTCCCATGATTACAACGCACTTCTTGCCTCTTGTGATCCCGGTATATAAAAGATTCCGGTATCGCATTATATCCGGCACATCCAAAAGCGGAATTATAACCGCCGGATATTCAGATCCCTGGGATTTGTGAATCGTTATGGCGTAAGCCATCTCCAGC
>JAFPRD010000180.1:0-11781 GCA_017401005.1 Lachnospiraceae bacterium | reverse complement strand
CCATAGAAGCTGCCAACTGGTTTATAAGGTCTGCTCTGTCTGCCATAATTACCTCCTGTTAAAATCAGAAAAACAATTAAACTTACCATATCATTCATAGAATTACGTTATTATACTATCACAGAAGGCTTTGAAGTATTATAGGCATATCTTCCAAAGATTATGGAAACTATTTTAAGAAATTTAGTTTCTTTAACAAATATCCGGAAATTGTTGACAATTTAAAATCATAATGGTAATATACCATTGTTGCGCGGAAGTGTCGGAACTGGTAGACGAGCAAGACTAAGGATCTTGTGATAGCAATATCGTGAGGGTTCAAGTCCCTTCTTCCGCACTAACACAAAAGCACTCGGTTCACAAGTGAACCGAGTTTTTTTGTGTACGCACCGATGCGCCCTTGAACCCAGGGTTCAAGGTCTCCTCGGCGCGTAGCGCCTTCGTCGGTCGGTTCGGCGGGAAAAAGGTCCACCGGACCTTTTTCTTAATCCGCCTCACCCCTTCTTCCGCATAAAAACAAGGTACCCCCAGGGTACCTATATAACCATTGGTTGAGAAATAGTCGTAATCCTATTGATTTTGGATCTTGATATTGGTATACTGTCTTTGTTGTAAAAATATAAGAAAGCGAGGTAATCATGATGAGAATTGAGAGAATGAACAATATTTCAGAATATGGTATGAAGACCTCGGTTTGTGATAGATAATTATTTGATCATTTGTTGCCGTGGCTTATTAGTCACGGCATCTTTTTTTCTAAGCTATTTTCTTAGCATTCTTTCCGAATTTGAGGCTCATACCACAAAAAACGATGGATTAACAATGAAAGGATGACAATCAAATGGATTATAAGATGATAGTAGAAGCGGACAGGCCGGCTCTTGTACGGCTGCATAGTAATTATAAGCTTGAAATCGGAGAGGATGCACCCACAAAAGAAGATATAGAGAACTTATTTTCTGCGATGGATGCAAAATCAATCATATTTTACGGATGCTATGATGGTGAGACATTAATTGCTTGCTGCTCTGTTACGCGAGGTTTTTCGACGTATAATTATAGTGCCAGCGGAGTACTTGAGGATTTCTATATTTTTCCGGAATATCGTCATAAGGGTATCGCTCGGAAACTTATAAAATATGCATTTATGCAGAGCGGTGTGGGCTCATTGACCGTTGGCTGTGCAGATTGTGATAAGCAAATGTACCGGGCTATAGGATTTAGTATTCCTCTGGGGAATTTACTTGCTTATGAGGCTTAAAAGGAAGAGGTAAATAAGATGTTGGAATTAGTAGTACCTCAGGTTCTTGTTATATATCCAACCAATGGTTAAGATTCGTTAATTCTTTACATATACAGGGTATTATGTTGTATCATTGGATGTGGGTCGATTTGGTTATATAAAGTCGATTTTATATAAGTTGATTTTTGGAGAGTATGATGAATTGTTAAATAGTGTAATACCAAATCCTAATAAAGTATTAAGCTGTGTTATAATGTAGATGCGCCCGTGCGGAGAGCGTCGGGTTTTTCCTGATTACTCGGAGACTCTTTTTTTCATAGCGTAGGCTGTATGCGGAGCATTCGTCCGGGTAGCGGGCGCATTTTTGTTTTATAGAAATGCTAATTATATATATTCTGGTTTCATCTTCTTGAAATATCTTTGATTAGAGTTGTTGTTTTTCGAAAGAAGAGATGGATAATAAAGTTTATGCAAAAAGCAAAGAAGGTTTATTATGAAAACAAGGCAAGAAGCGTTGGAATATGGACTTTCTTTTCCGGATACTTATCAGGATGCTCCTTTTCATGACCAAAACTGGCAATTGGTTAGGTATAGAGGAAATAAAAAGGCCTTCCTTTGGACATATGAAAGGGAAGGCTATATCAATCTGAATGTAAAAGTAGATCCTGAGAAGGCCTATTTTTGGAGACAGATTTATAAAGCGGTAATCCCGGGATATCATCAGAATAAGGATCATTGGAATACGGTTATTCTTGACGGGAGCATTCCGGACGAGGATATAAAGCGAATGATCGCCGAGAGCTATGACCTTGTAAGCGATAGCCCGGCCAAGCGAATATATGAAGCGGTAAAGAAGATACCCTATGGTTATGTAGCTACGTATTCCCAGGTGGCAGAAATTGCGGGGGACAGTAAAATGGCCCGAGCAGTTGGGAATGCACTTCATAAGAATCCTGACCCGGATAATATTCCATGCTATCGCGTTGTTAATGCTAAAGGAGAACTGGCGGGAGAGTTTGCCTTCGGGGGACTCGGGGCGCAGGCTAAGCTTTTGGAAGCGGAGGGGATTACTGTAAAAGACGGAAAGGTTGACTTAAGCAGATATCAGTGGAAGAGGGAAAAATCGATGGCCTGACAGTATGTGATTTCTAAGAATCAGGGGATGTCGGCAGCGAGACAGCTTATAAAAAATTAAAGGAGACAACAGAAAATGTCAAAAGTATTAAATATAAATGATTTAGAAAAAGTAAAGGAAATCTCACCGGAGGTTTATGCATTTTTAACTGATAGTTCAAAGTGTAATGTTAACACCGAAAACGGCAGGGTGGACATTACCGATGAGTGCTATGCTATCTTTTCAAGCTACACCACCGTGGACAGATCCGAAAAAGAGTTTGAAAGTCATATCAAATATCTTGATGTTCAGATGCTTATTTCGGGAAGCGAGTACATTGAAGTGGCACCGGTTAATACTCTTAAAGTATCTAAGGAATATTCTGAAGAAAAGGACGTTATGTTCTTTTCAAACGAAGTGGTAGGAGACAATATCCTTCTTGAGCCTAAAAAGCCTGTACTTCTTCTCCCTGAAACCGGCCATATGCCCGGAGTCATCAGTGATAAGGCACAGGAAGTTAAAAAAGTAGTAGTGAAGATCCCTGTATCATTTTTATAATTTACGCTTAACAAGGGCTACCGGGATGAAGATTGACATAAAGCAGATTACGGGAGGCGAATTGTTCTTTTTTTAGGGGTAGATAGCAAAAGGAGAATTATGAGGAAGAAATGGGAGCATATCTTGAAGACCAAAAGGAACTTGATGCAGTTTGCCATATCATTCAAAGTAGGGTACAGCTGTATATGACTGAGAATGGAATAAATGATTTGAAAGGGAACTGATTATGAAAAAGAAAATATTACGCATAATGCTCTGTGGGATTATGGCATGCGCTACGCTGTCGGCATGCGCAGGTGCGGAAGTAGCGGAGCCTGAAAACAAGCTTGGCAGTACTATCGAGAGCTCTGAATCTGAAGACTCCGGTAAAGAAAATGAGGAAGAGAAGGAAATCGCGCCCGAAACGGATGATAGCGAGAAGCCTGCAGGCGATATCACCTTGCAGCAGACGCTTTCTCAAAAGGTAAAAGAAGCAGCGGGCGGCGAAGCCGGTGGAGAAATTGATTCGGTCTTTGACGATTTTGACGGAGACGGTGCCTGTGAGGGATTTGTCTTTTTAGGAAGCGAGATAGATCCTGAATTTGGGACAAGTATCGGATCTTTTTGGTTTGTAAATGAGGAAAAATGTGAACAGCTCGTTGAAAGCTCAGAAGTCGCAAGCTTTGAAGAGCACGTGATATCAGTATTTGATGTAGACGGAATCAAATTTGTCGGAGTTAACGAAGCGTATACTACCGCTCTTGTAACGTATCTGTTCACTGTAAAAGACGGCGAGGTAAAGGAGCCCTTCATCTCACATATGGGATATTTCTTTAAGCCGGATTACGTTGAGGATTACTGCGTATCCATCAGTGCTTACGATGGAATGTACGAATACGAAAAAGGCAAGGAAAATGAGGGCATGTATGTCGGACATACCTGGAAGAATTACTACTATTATCTTGACAAGGATGAGCTGGATTTTAAGGGATATGTCGGAACGCCTATAACCGAGGAAGAGTTAAATGAGGCCCTCGGATTTGATCTTGCTTCCGAGATAAGAGATGCCGGATTCGAGCTTGGAACAATACTAAAAAGAGACAACGGCATTATAAATGCCAATTACTCCAAGACAGAGGATGAAGGAGATACGGTATCTGTTACGTATCACAACGTTACCTACAACGTAAATACAGGCGAGTTCCTTGATTACTTAGGTGAAGGCAAAACCTGGCAGAGCTCAGACTTCGGCGGAACCTACGAGGAATAATTTTTGACACAGCACCCCCGCCCCGGGGGGTCATTTTTGGGGGCGATTTGCAACTTACATACAAAAAAATACAACTTACCTAAAAAACTGTTTTCATTTGAAAGCAGTTTTTTTATTGTGTAATCACAAAGGAGAACAAAGCCATGAAAACATTAAAAGTTCAGAAATTGACAAAAAGATATGGAAAATTCACGGCGGTTGACGGAATCTCGTTTGAGGCTGAGAGTGGATCCATGATAGGCTTCCTTGGGGAGAACGGCGCCGGAAAATCAACTACAATAAATATGCTTTCAACGATCGTGAAGCCGGATGAGGGTGATGTGGAAATCTGCGGATACCGTCTCGGAAAGCAGGATATGGAGATCAGAAAATCCATCGGAGTCGTATACCAGTCAAATGTCCTTGATGATATTTTGACGGTAAAAGACAATTTATATCTAAGGTCCGAGATAAGGGGGCTTTCAAAAAAGGAAATCAAAAACCGGCTGGCGGATCTTAGTGATCTTCTAAAGCTTGGACCGATCTTAAACAAGAAGTACGCCCTTTTATCCGGCGGACAAAAAAGAAGATGCGAAATAACACTGGCGCTGATGAATTCTCCCAAGATCCTGTTTCTTGATGAACCCACAACGGGACTCGATCCTGCGACAAGAGCTGATGTCTGGGAGGCTGTGAGAATCCTTAGAAAGTCCGAAGATATGACAGTTTTTCTCACGACTCACTACATGGAAGAGGCTGCCGCGGCTGACAAGATAATCATTATAGACAAGGGCAGTATCCTCGCAAACGGTACAACCTTTGAACTTAAAGAAAAATATGCGAAGGATAAGTTAAGGCTTTATTTTTCAAATGATAGCTTTAAGGATGTAAGGGAAAAAGCTTTATCGGGATTTTCGCAAGAAGAAGCGGATATAAAGCAAACATCCTACGGAGCGCGCATTTATTTAAACAGTTCACTGGATGCGGTCCCTATCGTTGACAGCGTAAAAAGCTATATTAATGGGTTTGAAGTTATTCAGGGAAATATGGACGATGTATTTTTAAATGTGACGGGAAAGGAAAAGGAGACGGTATGAAACAGTTTTGGGCATTAAACAAAAGAAATCTGAAGATATATTTTAAGGATTATTCAGCGGTATTTTTCTCGTTTTTATCGGTTCTTATCGTTATATTGTTATCTGTATTTTTTCTGGGGAATGTTGCTGAAAGCTCCTTTTTGGAGCCTCTTAAAAACATTCCGGGAAGAGATGCGCAGGCGGATAAAACTGCTGTGCGGGAGATTGTTTATCTTTGGACGGTGGCAGGCATTTTAACTATCAGCGCAGCAAGCATTACCCACGCTTTTTACGCCAATATGATCAAAGACCGCAAGGATAATAGACTAAATTCTATTTTGGTTATGCCGATCGGCAGAAATCAGACAGTACTTGCCTTTGTTTTCGGAGCCTTCCTGGCAAGCGTGATCATGGGGGCGTTGACGCTTATAATTACCGAAATCATAGGATTTTTCAGGGGATTTGGCATTTTCTCATTTACGGAGCATATCCGGATACTTCTCTTAATATGTGTCAATTCGTTTGTCTATTCATCGGTTATGTATTTTTTTGCAACCCTTGGGAAAAGCGAAAGCGCATGGGGTGCTGTCGGTATCATCATAGGAACCCTTTCCGGATTTTTCGGAGGAATATATCTGTCTGTTGGCAGTTTGAATGCGGGAATTGTAAAGATAATAAAATGCTTTCCTTTTATTTACGGAACATCACTCTTTAGAGAGGTAATGCTTGGAAGAACAGAGGATGCATTTTTTGAGGGACTGCCGGGAGAGGTCAGAGAGGGTGTTGACGCCTATATGGGAACAAGCCTTACTTTATTTGAAAAGGAATTGCCCGCGGCCGGTAAAATAGGTATACTGATTTTGACAGGAGTGTTGTTTTGTGTGCTCTCTGTAATTGTACTTAAGGTTGGTAAAAAGAAAGACAGATAATCTATGAAGATAACGATTTTAAGCCCGGGGCCGGGTGAAGAAGATGAGATAATTGTAAAGGTAAAAGATCTTTCGGCGGAGATGTTAAGCCTGATCGGCCGCCTTAAAGATGGCGGCAGCAGGGATAATATCGCAGGATATTCAGGCGAAAGTATTGTGATGGTACCCATATCCGAGATCTTTTATTTCGATTCTGTGGACAACAGAGTTTATCTCTATACAAAGGATAAATGCTTTGAGGTAAAAAAGAAGCTTTTTGAAATAGAAGAAGAATACGAGGGGACTTCTTTTATCAGGATTTCAAAGAATGCCATTGTCAATATAGGTAAAATTGAAAAACTCATCCCCGAGTTTAACGGACGGCTTGAAGCGAAACTCAAAAACGGAGAAAGCATTATTATCTCGAGGGGATATGTGCCTTCATTAAAGCGCAAGCTCGGAATAGGAAAGCAGGTGTGATATGCCGGAATTTTTAAAGAAATTTATTTCATTTTTTATAACCATCAACAGCGGAATACTCCTTGTGATAGGATTATTCACCATCGGTGATGAGACGATTCCCGCCGGATACATCTGGAAAATATTTATCATATCGGCTCTTACGGCCCTTGTAACGGCGGGAGTTTTTTCAATCAATCCCAAGAAGCCCATGAAGAGAATCATAAATGTTCTTATCTTTATCGGACATTTTGTCAGCCTTTGTGCGATCGTGTTTATCGGCGGAACAAAGTTCGGCTGGTTTGAGTTTTCGGTAAAGGGACTTTTATGGGTGGCAGGAAGCGTCGGAGTTGTATATGTATTTACCGCGCTGATATACATTCTTTCCGCCAACAAAGAGGCAAAGGATTTAAACGCCGCTTTAAAAGACTTTAAAGAATAATGAACCCCCAACCCCGTCCCCCTGTGTCATTATGCAAAAAAGCCCCGGGGCTATTGCCTCGGGGCGAAAGTTTTATGCGGATGCTTTGACGGCATTTTCAAAGGCGCTGACGATTTTTTTGTGAGCTCCGTAGAGATGGTAGATGGGAGAGCGCTTTACGTGGCTTGCACAGATATTGTACTCTTCCTTACCGCACTCTTCGATGGGGGAGAACTCGGTAAGTACATCTTTTACAAGGAATTCTATGTTTTTGTATTTTGTTTCGGATACAATTCTAAGGATTCCGGTATCTAAAGCGGAAGCCTCGAGCTTTTCTTTTTCGAGCTTGAGTGCGATGTAGCGCAGATACATTAAAAACCAGTAGTTTATTCCTTTGTCATGGTCCGGATCCACTTCCGCAAGGCAAAGCGGACATCCGATAGTCTTGGCAGCCTCCTTTACAATCTCGCTGTTCTTTAAGTTTTCAATATAGTTCATTTTAAGTAATACCTCTTCAGACAAAAATACTTTCCGATTTTACCACTTATGAATATAAAAAAATACGGAAATATTTCACATTTGTGCAAATGAATCAAAAGATAATATTGGAAATTGTCGGAAAAATCATATATACTTTTTATGTATGGTTCCATGTAAACTTACGGATAAGAATCTGTGAAAACGGTTAATCGGTGGATACTATGGATAAAACAAATAAATCTGATAATTTTTTACATGTCGGAAACAGGCTGAGCCTTATAACAAAGTTTATGCTGTGCGCTCTTGCAGTGGCCATTCTTTTCATCATCATCTTTTACTTTTCCGTGGATGAATTTAAATCAATCGACAATATAGAACTTATAAAGGTTGAAAACTGGGAGGTAACCGATCCTTTGGGTAATGTGACAAAGACGGGAGATTCTTTCAGAAATGTAAGCAGACTCAAAGGCACATTTACCGCTGAGACAAACCTGCCCGAAGAGATAAGGGACGGATACGAGTTTTGTTTAATCGTTGGAAGCAACATATCTGTGTATATAAACGGAGAGCTTCGCAGAGAGTTTGATGAAACCAGGGATATGGTACTTCCCGGCGGAGTTGTAAAACGTTTTTATCTTACTGTACCCCTTTACGATTCCGATTCCGGGGCCCATATCAAGATTGAGGGGATGACATCAAGCAGAAAGGGATATATCTTTCAGGAAACATTTATAACAACAGGTTCCGGTCTTTTTCCGATTTTGGCGGAAAGGTACGGAATGTCTTTTATGCTTTCCGTGATCCTGTTTTTGTTCTCTCTGGCGACAGTTCTTATCAGCCTCGCTATGAGCGTGATGTACAGAAGGCGCCTTGATATGCTGTACGGAGCTTTAAGCATACTCGTTATATCGGGCTGGCTTGTTACCAATTCATACTTTTGTCCCTTTGTTTTCTGACATTATCATATAGACGGAATCGTAAATTACATCCTTTGTCTTATGATGCCCTTTAACTTTATCTTTTATCTGGATTCGCTGCAGCATGGCAGATACCACAAGATAATGAACGCGGCTATTATAGTCTCGGCTGCAAACCTTGTCCTTTGGACATTGCTACATTTTACCGGGATCTTGCCTTTCCCCAAAGCGCTTTTATACATCGACACCGTACTTGGTATCGAAATACTCACAGTATCTGTAATACTTGTGCTCGAGGTGGTAAAGGGCAATGCGAAAGATTACAAATATACCGCTATAGGCTTTGGCCTTTTCTTCATTTGCAGCGCGATAGAGCTTTTTGTTCTTGCTTTTGTCCCTGTGCTTGTTGATGATGTTTCCATGATGATAGGACTCACGCTGCTACTCATCCTTGCGATAATCCAGCAGATCTCTGACCTTAGAAAAATAAGGATTGAAAGGCAAAAGGCGGTCGATCTGTCGGAAGCAAAGACAAGATTCCTTGCCAGTATGTCCCACGAGATCAGAACTCCGATAAACGCTATCCTCGGTATGAATGAGATGATCCTTCGGGAGAATAAGGACCCTGTGATCGATGATTATGCGGGGAGCGTAAAAAGCTCGGGAAAAATGCTTTTAATGCTTGTAAATGATGTGCTTGATTTCTCCAAGATAGAAGCGGGAAAAATGGAGATAAACAGCGCCGATTTCAGTATGGCACAGCTCCTTCGGGATATAATGCCGATGCTGAAAGAAAGAGCTGACGACAAAAAATTAAAGCTTGAAACAAAGATTGTTTCCGAAGTTCCGGACGGAATGGTTTCAGACGAGTTCAGGATCAGACAGATCCTTATCAATCTGATAAATAACGCCATCAAATATACTGACAATGGCTTAGTTACTTTAACCATTGGTGGCAACTACAAATCGGCAGATGCATTTATTCTTGAAATGAGCATCTCTGACACGGGACGCGGTATCAGCGAGGAGGATCAAAAGCATCTCTTTGAAGCCTTTACAAGAGCTGATGAAAAAAAGAACAGAAGCATTGAGGGAACGGGACTGGGACTTGCCATAGTAAAGAGTATTATTGATTCACTGGGCGGAAATATATCCGTTAAGAGTAAATATCTTGAGGGCTCGACCTTCTCTGTAGAACTAACCGTTGGTGTTCATGATAAAAAGCCTTTAAAGGATGACTTCTTAAGCGGCGGTAAAGCGCCCGCAAAAACTGCGGAGAAAAAGAGCGACTACACTGCCCCCGATGCATCAATCCTTGTGGTTGATGACAATATTATGAATCTTAAGGTTGTAAGGTATTTCCTTAAAAGAG
This sequence comes from Lachnospiraceae bacterium, assembly GCA_017401005.1. GTDB lineage: Bacteria > Bacillota > Clostridia > Lachnospirales > Lachnospiraceae > AC2028. Next base: position 2,005 of record JAFPRD010000180.1, on the reverse strand, counting down.
CGGATATTAAGCCGGATGAATGCGACAGAGGACTTCTGGCTGTCGAAAAATGCAAGGAAAAGAAATACGATCTTATTTTGCTCGATCATATGATGCCGGAGCCTGACGGCATCGAAACTCTAAGGCTTATCCGCAGCGAGGATGCTTCATTAAATAAAGATACTCCCGCGATTGTGCTTACAGCCAACGCTTTTGCGGATAGCCGGAAGATATATACCGAAGCGGGATTTATGGATTATCTGACAAAGCCCCTTGATGCATCGCTTCTTGAAGAGACGGTGAAAAAGTATCTGCCTCCGGAAAAAGTATTAGAGAACTCTTAACAGAATTCGCGAAGTACTTAATTATATAATTTTTGTTGCCAGGGATTTAAAAATGTGGTATAATCACTAATCGATTGTGGCTAAATAGATTTAGCATGACTTTAAGGAGGACGACGCGAAGATGAGCGTACAGGTAGAAAAGTTAGATGGAAACATGGCCAAACTCACCATCACCGTTGATGCTGATGTATTTGAGAAGGCTATTGAGAGTGCATATCAGAAGAACAGAGGAAAGATCAATGTTCAGGGCTTCCGTAAGGGAAAGGCTCCCAGAAAGATGATCGAGAAGATGTACGGTTCCGAAGTATTTTATGAGGACGCCGCAAACATCTGCATCCCCGATGCATATGAAAAGGCATTTGACGAGTGCGAGGAGGAGATCGTTTCTCAGCCCGCTATCGAAGTAGTATCTATGGGAAGCGGAGAGCCCTTTGTATTTACCGCTACCGTAGCTTTAAGACCCGAAGTTACTCTCGGAGAGTACAAGGGCGTTAAGATCGATGCAATCGATGTAACCGTTACCGATGCCGATGTTGATGCAGCTCTTAAGAGCGAGCAGGAAAAGCAGGCACGTAAGGTTGAGGTTACCGACCGCGCAGTTAAGGCAGGAGACGATACTATTATCGACTTCGAAGGCTTTGTTGACGGTGTTGCATTCGAAGGCGGAAAGGGCGAGGATTATCCCCTTACCATCGGTTCCGGCGCATTTATCCCCGGATTCGAGGATGCTCTTATCGGAGCTGAGATCGGAAAAGAGACCGATGTAAATGTTACTTTCCCCGAGGATTATCAGGCAAAAGAGCTTGCAGGCAAGGCAGCAGTATTTAAGTGCACTGTTAAGTCAATCAGCGTAAAGGATCTTCCCGAGCTTAACGACGAGTTCGCTTCGGAAGTATCTGAGTTTGATACTCTTAAGGATTACAAAGAGAGCGTTAAGGCTGATCTTGAGGCTAAGAAGCTTTCAGACGCCAAGGCTGCAAAGCAGGATGCTGTTGTAGACAAGATCGTTGAGAGCTCAAAGATGGATATTCCCGATGCTATGCTTGAGACCGAGCAGAAGAATATGATCAATGACTTTGCTCAGAGAATTCAGAGCCAGGGACTTACTTTCCAGCAGTATATGCAGTTCTCAGGACTTACTATGGACAAGTTTATGGAGCAGGTTAAGCCCCAGGCACTTTCCAGAATCCAGTCAAGACTTGTTCTTGAAGAGGTTGCAAAGGCTGAGAATATCGAAGTTACCGATGAGGATTACGAGGCAGAGCTTAAGACTATGGCTGAGGCTTATGCCCTTGAGCTTGATAAGGTTAAGAGCATGGTGGGCGAAGAAGGCGAGAAGCAGATCAAGAAGGATATCCTTGTTAAGAAGGCTCTCGAGTTTGTAGCCGACAACGCTAAGGAGACCAAGAAGAGAGCTCCCCGTAAGAAGGCTGCAGATAAAGAAGAAGCTGCTAAGGAAGAATCAGCAGAATAATATCTGAAGGATTTATGGTTATTTAATAAATTTTTAACCATAAATTTAACCACAAGTTAATCGATATGTTATAAAATGTAAAGTGCTAAGCCGGTCAAGCAAACAAGACTACTTAGCACTTTATTAACAGAGGAGGATTTACAAAATGAGTTTGGTGCCTTATGTCATTGAACAGACCAGCAAAGGGGAAAGATCTTACGATATTTAT
>JAFPRD010000179.1:0-12524 GCA_017401005.1 Lachnospiraceae bacterium | reverse complement strand
AATAATAAAATAAAACCTGCGGCTCTTTTTTCCTTTGCTATAGCGGCTTTCGGAGGCCTCGTAACCAGCGGCTGCGGGTCTTTTGATGCGGGTGAAAACCTGATCCAGAGCCAGTGGCAGCTTGGGGGGAGCGAAACCTATTCAATGGAAAATGAGGCGGTGCTGGATTATGAAGTGCCCAAGATGACCCCCGGAATCCTTGTGGACCGGAAGGGATACAGCAGCAATGAAATCGTTACAGCCTATGTGTATTCCGAAAAGCTGCCGGAGGAATATGCTCTTGAAGATCCGGAAGGAAATGAAGTTTTTAAGTGTAACAGGGGAGATGCGATCCTTAAAAAAGATGAGGGAAAGTTTTTTGCAAGGGTGAGTATCGAGGAAGAGGTTCCGGAGGGTACCTATTATATCAGCGGAGGAGAGATAGGCAATTCTTTTTCTTTTGATGTAAGCGATACCTTTTACCGTGATATTTACTGGAATCTTATAAAAAATGAGTGCGAAAAGATTCAGGTCGGGGATGCGGATGTCTGGGAAGTGTATTCCGTTCTTTACTCTTTTGAAAGGTATAAAGAAGTCCTTTACGCGGAAAAGGCTGATGCGCCGGATGTGCTTGATGCTGTGGGAAAGTGGATCTCTTTAAGCAATTTGGATGAGTTAGAAGGGACGCAAAAGTATCTTTCCATAGCGCTTTTATCTAAATTTGGATACAATTACAAGTCGGTTGATGAAAAGCTTGCTACAGAATGTATTCAAAAGGCTTCGGCGCTTTATAAGGAAACCGCATCGGAAGCAGCTAACGAGAATGATGAGAAGAAAAAAGCCCGTTTTTTGGCGATTGAGGAATTGTATCGTACTTCGGGTGCTGCCTCCTACGCGAAAGAAATCCTAAATATGGGAGAGTATCTGACTTCGGATGATGACCTGTACGATTCGGGATATATCCTTTACGGAGCTATGGGCTATATGACGATAAGAAGCGGAGTCGACAGAGCTCTTTGCGATAAAATGATGGAGAATCTTCTCTTCAGATGCAGGGACTTAAATGACAATAAAAAGCTGATATCTGTTTCCGGAGATCCGAATGAAGACGGTGATCAGCTTCTTAAGTACGCGCAGCAATTTGCGGCTATGAACTATATTCTTGACGGATATGAGTACAATGAGCAGATACTCAATATTGTGCATTATCTTTCGGGAAGAAATACCGGAGCGGTAAGCCTGGATTTTGAAGAAAAAAGCCCCGCCGATGCCGTGGCGATATATGCCTGGCTGGCATGGCTTGAAAACAATGGGAAGCTGGATCCTTCCGCTCCCGTTATATGGAATTATTCCTGGTAGTATAAATAATAAGCGATTGAAAGAAGGATTGAAATGAAGATTGTAGTTTTATGTGGCGGAATAAGTACTGAGAGAGATGTATCCCTTATTTCGGGAAGCATGGTTTATAAGGCCCTTAAGAAAAAGGGACATGACGTTATCATGCTTGACGTTTACCTTGGAATCGAGGGAGATGTTACCGGTATTTTTGAGAAGGACAAGGATTGGGCAGCGCAGGTTAAGGGAATCAGCGAGATCAATCCCGATATTTCGGCTGTAAAGGCAATGAGACCCGACGGAGACAGGAATTTCTTCGGACCCAATGTCATAAAGCTTTGCCAGGAGGCAGATGTTGTATTTATGGCTCTTCACGGAATTGGCGGCGAGGACGGAAAGGTTCAGTCCACCTTTGAACTTATGGGAATCAAGTATACCGGAACCGATTTTACCAGTGCTGCAATGGCAATGGATAAGGCCATCACCAAGGACCTCTTTAAGGCTTGGGGAGTTAACACTCCTAAGGGAATCGTTATCTATAAAAAGGATAATGTTCCCGCATGCGCCTGCGTTTCAGGGGATGTTTACGATAGGTACGTTGCGGAAAACGGAACTGAAGCCGACATCGTTTACCCCTGCATCGTCAAGGCAACCAACGGTGGTTCTTCCGTAGGCGTTTCAATCGCAAACGACAGATCGGAATTTGACAAAGCCTGCGATGAAGCCTTCAAGTATGATACCAAGGCAATCGTAGAGCAGTACATAAAGGGCCGCGAGTTTGCGGTAGGTGTTATCGAAGGAAAGGCACTTCCTGTTATCGAAATCGCGCCGAAGCAGGGCTTCTACGATTACAAGAATAAGTATCAGGCAGGAAGCACGGTTGAAACCTGTCCCGCAGACCTTACAAAGGAGCAGACTGAGACTGTTCAGAAAATGGCAGAGAGGGCTTTCGCCGCTTTAAGATACAAGAGCTACGCCCGTATGGACTTTATGCTTAGCGAAAGCGGAGAGTTCTATTGCCTTGAGTGCAATACTCTTCCCGGAATGACTCCCACCTCGCTTCTTCCTCAGGAAGCAGCTGCGATAGGAATCAGCTATGAAGACCTCTGCGAGAAGCTTATTAAACTTGCGTTGTAAGTAAATAGTCGCAGCCTGATAATATGCGACGATAACCAAAGGATATATTATTCAGTTATGAAACTTTCTATTGATGATATAGTAAATGCTCTTGGGGGAGAGGCACATATAGCAAAAGGCGCCGATGTAAACGCTGACCTTACAAGCGTTGTTCTTGACTCGAGGCTTGTTACCGCGGGCGGAGTATTTATTGCTCAAAAAGGCGAAAGAGTAGATGGACATTCTTTTATCGGACAGGTTTTTGAAAAAGGTGTCAGCCTTGTAATATGCGAGATGGACCCGGAGCAGGTTAAGCTTGTCTTCGGAACAAATCCCGAGAGCTGGGGAAGCTATATTGTTGTAAAGGATTCTTTGACCGCTTTAAAACAGATTGCAGCCTGCTACAGAAATAAGCTCTCCATTCCATTTGTGGGAATTACGGGAAGCGTCGGAAAGACCAGCACAAAAGAGTTTATTGCCGGAGTATTATCCGAGAAATACAATGTCTTAAAGACCGAAGGAAACTTTAATAACGAAATAGGAGTTCCTCTTACTCTTTTAAAGATCAGAGAGGAGCATGAGGCTGCCGTCATCGAAATGGGAATCAGCGATTTCGGTGAGATGACAAGGCTTACGGAGATGGTTAAGCCCGACATCGCCGTTATTACAAACATCGGTCAGTGCCATCTTGAAAATCTTAAGACTCGTGACGGAATTCTTAAGGCAAAGACGGAAATTTTTAAGTGCCTTAGCAAAGAAGGAAGAGCGGTCCTCTTTGGCGGAGATGACAAGCTTATAACCGTTGGCACTGTTAACGACAAGGAGCCTCTTTTCTTTGGAGAGAACGGTTCGCCCAAGGCTCTTATGACCGGGATACAAGAAACTGAAGGAAAAGGACTTCTCGGAACCCAGGCAAAGCTTGTACTTAACTTCGAAGGAAGGACGGTTAATACAGGAGAAAACGTAAGCGTACGCAGCGAGATAATCGACGTTCGCGTTCCACTTCCCGGATATCATATGGTCATCAATGCGGCAGCGGCATCAAGCGTTGCACTTTTACTTGGACTTACTCCCGCGGAGATAAAAGCGGGAATTGAGAGCATGGGAGCAATCGCCGGAAGAAACAATATTGTAACCGTCGGTGACGTTACTCTTATTGATGATTGCTACAATGCAAACCCTGTTTCCATGAAATCATCCATCGATCTTCTTGGCCTCGCGGAGGGCGTAAAAGTAGCAATTCTTGGAGATATGTTTGAACTTGGCTCAAACGAAAAGAACTTCCACAAGGAAGTCGGAGAGTACGCTGTAAGAAAAGGCGCCCGAAAGGTTTACTGTATCGGCGCTTTATCCGAGAATATGAGAGAAGGCGCAAGAGAGGCTTTTGAGGAATTAAGAAAAGCCGGAGAGCCCGGCGGTACCGACTACATCGGATACTTTGAGACGAGGGATAAATTCATTGAAGCTCTTAAGGAAGATGTAAACAAGCGGGAACTGATCCCCGCAGGAAGCGCAGTACTTGTAAAGGCTTCCCACGGAATGCATTTTGAGGAGATAGTGAAAGTCTTTAAAGAGATTTTTTAAATTATCTTGCGTTTAAGAAATCAGCATATTCAGCTTTATTCTTAATATATGTTTTTTGAATAATGTCTCTGGTAATTTCAGAGACATTTTTTAATTCTTCTTTTGAAAGGTCTTTTGTGTAAATAGGCTCGCCATACTCGATGACCATGTTCTTGCCATGCATCCAGGGGAAGTGGTCTTCCCAGACTTTTCCGGCGCCGATCAGTGTAACGGGAACGATGGGACAGCCTGTTTTGGTAGCAATCTTAAAAGAACCCGCGTGGAAGGGGAGAAGCTCATCGCTTTCGGCGTCACGGTTTCTTGTTCCTTCGGGGAAGATGCAAACGCTGATTCCTTTTTTGATAAGTTCGATTGATTTAAGAAGCATATCCATACCCGAGCGGGGCTTCTTTCGATCAAGGAACTGGCAGTTTAAAAGAAGCATCCAAATGTTAAGAAGAGGAGCGTAAAGAATTTCTTTTTTCGCAACGTACCCGGTGGGGTTCTTAACAAGCTGATACGAGGTTATGGTATCGAAAAAACCTCTGTGGTTACAAATATAAAGAACGGGTTCGTCGGGGATGCGGTTGTGGCCGATGACTTTGGTCTTTACGCCGGCGAGGAACTGTACTGAGCGGAATCCAATCTTGTTGACAATCCAAAGGGAAGCTCTGTCTCCCGCGGGTTTATTAATCTTGCCGATAATCCATGTAACGAGCATAGCGGGGGTGGATAAGACAAGAAATAGTATAAGAAAAATGCTGACAAGGATAAGACGTATCATGTTTTGTGCCTTTCGTTTGCTTTGTTTTAGCCGAAGCCTTTATTAGTATAACATTTTTAATATAGAGGTACAAACTATGTCAGGCGGCAGTCGTATTTACAAAATCGGGGAAATGTGGTATAAAATATGTTAAGTGCGTGTACTGCGCGCTTAATATGTGTAGCCTTTTTTCAAAAAGTGTTACTTACAGAGGTGTGTCATGGAGCAGTATGCTATTAAAGGCGGCACACCGCTTGTCGGCGAGGTAGAGATCGGCGGAGCTAAAAATGCGGCTCTTCCCATACTTGCGGCAGCGGTGATGACTGATGAGACTGTCCATATTGATAATATTCCTGATGTCAGAGATATCAACGTTCTTTTGGATGCAATGAAATCCATCGGCGTTATGGTAAAGCGTGACAGCAGGCACAGTGTAACTATTAACGGTGCTAATATCAATAGTCTTGTAGTCGATGACGAAAATATTAGAAAGATCAGAGCGTCCTATTATCTTATAGGAGCTTTGCTCGGAAAATATAAAAATGCTGAAGTTACTCTCCCCGGCGGATGTGACATCGGATGCCGCGGAATCGATCAGCATATCAAAGGGTTTAAAGCCCTCGGAGCCGAGGTCAATCTTGACCACGGTATGATCCGTACCCATTGCGAAAAGCTTACCGGAAACCACATCTATATGGACCTTGTAAGCGTCGGCGCTACTATCAATGTTATGATGAGCGCTTCTATGGCAGAGGGTACTACTATAATCGAAAACTCTGCTAAGGAGCCCCATGTAGTAGACGTGGCGAACTTCCTTAACAGTATGGGAGCTTCCATCAAGGGAGCAGGAACCGATGTTATCCGTATAAAGGGTGTAAGCAAGTTCCACGGAACCGATTACACGATCATCCCCGATCAGATAGAGGCCGGAACTTTTATGTTCGGTGCCGCTATTACTCATGGCGATGTTACGGTTAAAAACGTTATCCCGAAGCACCTTGAGTCAATCTCAGCAAAGCTTCTGGAGATAGGTTGCGAGGTTATGGAGGAGGATGACTGCGTTCGCGTTGTTGCCTCCAAAAAGCTTAAACATACCCATGTTAAGACTCTTCCTTATCCCGGTTTCCCTACGGATATGCAGCCGCAGATTACAGTCGCTTTGGGACTTGCGGAAGGAACGAGTATTGTTACCGAAAGCATCTTTGAAAACAGATTCAAGTATGTTGAAGAGCTTATAAGAATGGGCGCAAGTATTAAGGTTGAGAGCTCTACCGCTATTATCGACGGAACAAAGGGCTATACCGGAGCAGATATTTCCGCCCCCGATTTAAGGGCGGGTGCCGCTTTGGTACTTGCAGCTATTTCGGCCGAAGGCTTCAGTACGATTGACGAGATCAAGTACATTCAGAGAGGTTACGAAGATTTCCACATCAAGCTTAAAAAGCTTGGCGCAGACATCGAACTTGTGGAGTCTGAAAAGGATATAAGCAAGTTCAAGATCAAAGTGGTTTAAATCTTTGATTGACATAAGCCTGTATAGGTGGTAATTTATCATTACAAGTTAATAGTGTTCTCTTATTCAGAGCTGGTGGAGGTACATAGGACCTGTGAAGCCACGGCAACCCCGATACGGAAGGTGCCAACCTGAGCGAATTATTCGTTTAATATTCGATCAATAAGAGGATTTGAAATCATATGGAATCCGCTTCTTGTTTCGAAATAAAATTTGAATTTTGAAATTAAGAAGCGTTTTTTGTTCCCCAAAATACAAATCACTACTTATCCCGATGTTTAACAGGGAAGACAGAGAACACATAATAATGCACCGGTGCCTAAGGCACAGAAAGAAGGAAATATGGAGAAAAGATTATTTACATCAGAATCCGTTACAGAGGGACATCCCGACAAAGTCTGCGATGCCATCTCCGACGCGATTCTTGACGCTTGCATGAAACAGGATCCCATGAGCCGTGTTGCATGCGAGACAGCAGCCTGCACAGGATTTGTACTTGTAACAGGTGAGCTTACCACAAACGCATACGTTGATATCCAGAGCATCGTACGCGAGACCGTCAAGGAGATCGGATATACAAAGTCCGAGTATGGATTTGACGGAAATACCTGTGCTGTACTTGTTGCACTCGACGAACAGTCCGCTGATATTGCTATGGGCGTAGACAAAGCTCTTGAAGCTAAAGAGGGAAGCCTTAAGGACGACCTTGATACAGGAGCCGGAGACCAGGGTATGATGTTTGGTTATGCTACCAACGAGACTCCCGAGCTTATGCCTTATCCCATCTCTCTTGCGCACAAGCTCGCGCTGCAGCTTACCAAGGTTCGTAAGGACGGCACTTTAAAGTATCTTCGTCCCGATGGAAAGACCCAGGTTTCCGTAGAGTATGACGAGGCCGGCAAGCCTGTAAGACTTGAGGCGGTTGTTTTATCAACCCAGCATGACGAGGACGTTACTCAGGAACAGATTCATGCTGATATCAAGAAATACGTATTCGATCCCATTCTCCCCAAGGAGATGGTTGATGACAATACAAAGTTTTTCATCAATCCTACCGGAAGATTTGTTATCGGAGGACCTCACGGAGATGCCGGACTTACCGGACGTAAGATCATCGTAGACACCTACGGCGGATACGCTCGCCACGGCGGCGGAGCTTTCTCCGGAAAGGACTGTACTAAGGTAGACAGATCCGCTGCATACGCAGCAAGATATGTTGCTAAAAATATCGTTGCTGCAGGACTTGCTGAAAAGTGCGAGATCCAGCTTTCATACGCAATCGGCGTAGCTCAGCCTACATCGATCATGGTAGATACCTTCGGAACCGGTAAGATTTCCGATCAGAAGCTTGTTGATGTTGTCAGAGAAAACTTTGACTTAAGACCTGCCGGAATCATCAAGATGCTTGATCTTAGAAGACCTATCTACAAGGCTACCGCCGCATACGGACACTTCGGAAGAACTGACGTAGACCTTCCCTGGGAGAAGACCGACAAGGCTGAGATTCTTAAGAAGTATCTGTAAGGAATAAACAGGGTTTTAGGAATATAAAAAGACAAAAAGAATCCCTCTCTGCTGTGAATAACGGCGGGGAGGGATTTTTAACAGAAGAAATTGAACATCATTCCCGAGTAGGAACTGGTTGTGTACGGGCTTGCGAAGTTGTGACCCGGGTTTTTATAGGCTACAACGGTCCTTTGCACATATTCCATAGGATCGAGGGCTACCTGATTGCTCTTTCTAAGGAGCGCGTTGGAGAAGTCTTTGATAGCTGCGAAGGTAGAGGATAAGTCACCGGATTGTCTTGCGGATTCCTTAAGCTTATCTTCGTCTACCGACAGAGCACCGTCTTCGTCTATTCCGATGCCGACGTTCGAGAGGATGTTTCCGTAGTAGGAACCGATTCCTTTAATTTCACCGGTAAGCTGTTTGCTTCTGGCGAGGGAGCTGGTGTACGTACTGACAGCTTTAAGGAAGTTGTTGTAGCTGCCGATAAGTTTTGATACGTTATCTGTAACGGTTTCGGTATCCGTTTTAAGACCGATTGTGGTAGGCTCGCCCTCTTTGCTGACGCCGCCTAAGGTGAGCTCGTAAGTCTTGCCGACAGTAAAGTGATTTGAACCTGTTTCTCGCTCTTCGCCGTTTATTACAAAACGGGCATTGGAAGGAGAGGTTTCTATGTTGTCAAGACCAAAGTAGTCAACGGCACCTTTTGCCTTACTTGTACGGTCGTCGGATATCTTGAAGATCACATCGCGGCCGTTTGGAATTCCGGTTGCCTCGGAAGAAACGGAAAGCGAGGAATCTGTGCCGGATGTTCTTACTTCGGCGGAAAGACCGATTCCGGAATTATTGATAAGTCTTGCGAGCCTTTCCTGAACATCACGGTTTGTCTCGCCTTCGGTAATAGAGAACTGGAACTCGTAGCTCATACCGTTTATACCCACGTCAAAGGAGTACGTATCCTCGGAAAGACCGACCGCTGAATTCGGAAGGTAAGTTCCGACGTTCTCCTGAGATGTGGCGATGGATTTAACCTCGATTTCGAAAGAAGGGATGGAGTCTGCGTTTTTCTCGTCGCCCACAAAAACAGCGTTTACAACCGAGGGGTTAGAAGAGTATGCGCTCTTTCCGCTTATAAGACCGTCTTCTTCAAGGCCTCCGAGCTCTGCAATATCCGCGCGAAGTTCACGCGCATTTTCTTTAAGCCCCACAGCAAAAGCCTGAGCATCTTTACTCGTAACGGGAAGATACCAAGGAGATTCTTTATTTATTTTGACAATGGAATTATAAGTATTTCGCAAGTCGCTCTTTTTGTGAGAGTCGTATCGCGTAATACTTGGCTGATATGTTTGAAGATAATTATTTAGAATAGTATCTCTGACAGCACTCATTGTCACAACCTCCTTTCTTCCATGAAATGTGTGACGCCTGAGCAGGCACCTTAAACCAAACGGAAAATCCTTTCTCCGTAACTAAAGAGAGTCATCCACCTTTAGTTACTTCAAAATATACCATAAAATGAAAAGAAGCACAATAGCTTTTATAATTTTTTTGAAAAAGTATACCCCTCCCTTTAAAAGAGGGTTTTCGTATGATAAAATATTCTCTGTATGGGAAGGCAAAGTTAACTGTTTTTGGTTGGATTTTGGGAAAATGGAACCAAATATTTTTAAGCAGATTAAAGATGTTATAACGGGCCAAAGGGTTGTATCGCAAACGGTTAAGCTTGAACTTGTTACGATCGGGATTACCATCGTTCATGTTATCATGCTTTTAATGTTTGTGCATTTTAATGTCTGGCCGATGATCATCTACAACGGTATAGTTGTGGCTTACTATCTCTATGTCCTAAGGACTGTACATATCGGTAATGTTATTACGGGATATGTTATGACCTTCGTGGAGATAACTATACAGGTTATCCTGGGAACATTTATGCTCGGATGGGATGTTGGTTTCTTCACATACCTTATGGCGATCGTTCCGCTTTTTTTCTATCTCACTGTTTTGGATGATGATGTTGAAAAATCAGTCTATCCGCCGCTTATACAGACTCTTGCGGCGATTTTTGTAATGATCGTAAGCTATGTGATCAGTAACCGGTTTGCTCCGGCTTTTGTTCTTGAAGACGGACAGGTGCATGCGCTGTTTATCTATAATGCTGTTTTTTCCGTTATCCTTCTTGCTGCCATGTCGCATTTCTTTGTTACGGAAAGGCGATTTACAACTATCGCGATGCAAAAGGAGAACGAAAAGCTTGACCTTGAGGCAAGCGTTGACCCTCTTACGGGGCTTACAAATCGCCGCAGTATGGAAAAACATCTCGAGAGCGCAATGCTGGAGGCAAAGAGAAGAGGTCGCATCTATTCCCTTGTAATGGGAGATATAGATTTCTTTAAGATAATCAACGACAATTACGGTCATGAATTCGGAGACGAAGCTCTTAAAGCTGTCGCAGAGATTTTCAGAGACAACGTTACTGAAGATGACTGTATATGCAGATGGGGAGGCGAGGAGTTCCTCATCCTGATCATGGACAGCCATGAAAAAGCAACGTCGGTTGCTGAGGCAATCCGCTCCGAGGTGGAGAAAAACACTGTTATGCATAACGGCAAGGAGATCAGATTTACGATGACACTTGGCGTTACATCATATAAGCCGGGATACAGTCTTGAGACTCTTATCCAGCAGGCGGACAACAACCTTTACTATGGCAAGCGCCATGGAAGAAACCAGGTTGTGTCCAGAGAATATTGATAGAAAGGTTTACTATGGAGAAAGAAAAAGTATTGGTAATAGACTTCGGCGGTCAGTACAACCAGCTTGTTGCCAGGCGTGTGCGCGAGTGTAACGTGTACTGCGAGATCTATTCCTACAAGACACCCCTTGAGAAGATCAAAGAGATGAATCCCAAGGGTATTATTTTGACAGGAGGTCCTTCGAGCTGTTATGAGGAGGGCGCTGCTACCTGCTCGCCTGAACTTTTTGAGCTTGGAGTGCCTGTTTTGGGGCTTTGCTACGGAGCTCAGCTTATGAGCCACGTACTTGGCGGAAAAGTTGAGAGAGCCGCCAACAGAGAGTATGGAAAGACGGATCTTGAAGTAGATACCTCTTCAGCTCTTTTCGGAGGAGAGGGAAGCGGCCTTCCTTACGAATCCGCTCTTAAAAAGGTAAATGCAAAGACTACCTGCTGGATGAGCCATTTTGACTATATTTCAAAGCTTGCTCCCGGATTTAAGTCTGTTGCGCATACCGGCTCTACGCCCGTAGCGGCAATGGAAAATAAAGAGAAGAATCTGTACGGTATTCAGTTCCATCCCGAAGTTCTTCACACCCCTGAGGGATCAAGGATGCTTTACAACTTTGTTCGCGGCATCTGCGGATGCGCCGGCGATTGGAGAATGGATACTTTCGTTGAAGATACTATTAAACAGATTCGCGAAAAGGTTGGAAACGGTAAGGTTCTCCTCGCTCTTTCGGGCGGTGTTGATTCATCGGTTGCAGCCGGCCTTCTTTCAAGAGCCATCGGAAAGCAGCTTACCTGTGTATTTGTTGACCACGGTCTTCTCAGAAAAGATGAGGGAGATGAGGTTGAGGCTGTATTCGGAAACGGCGGACAGTTCGACCTTAACTTTATAAGAGTCAATGCACAAGAGAGATATTACAGTAAATTAGCAGGTGTGAGCGAGCCGGAGAAAAAGAGAAAGATCATCGGCGAGGAGTTCATCCGTGTATTCGAGGAAGAGGCAAAGAAGATCGGAGCTGTTGATTTCCTTGCTCAGGGAACTATCTATCCCGACGTTGTAGAGTCCGGACTTGGCGGAGAATCCGCTGTGATCAAGTCGCACCACAATGTTGGCGGACTTCCTGACTTCGTAGATTTCAAGGAGATCATCGAGCCTCTTCGAAACCTTTTCAAGGATGAGGTAAGAAAAGCCGGACTTCAGCTTGGGATTCCTGAAAAGCTCGTATTCCGTCAGCCCTTCCCCGGCCCCGGACTTGGCATAAGGATCATCGGCGAAGTAAACGCCGAAAAGGTTAAGATAGTTCAGGAAGCTGACGCAATCTACCGCGAGGAAGTAGCAAAGGCCGCCGAAGAGTGGAAGAAAGAGAACTTAAAGGACCGTTTCGGTGAAAGCAAAGAAGGTCTTTCCGTTGATGAGATCTTCAGCCGCGAAAGAGAATTTAATCCTTCATGGATGCCGGATCAGTATTTTGCCGCTCTTACCAATATGCGTTCTGTCGGCGTAATGGGTGATGAGCGTACCTACGACTACGCTGTAGCACTTCGTGCAGTCCGTACGGTTGACTTTATGACCGCCGAAGCTGCAGAGATCCCCTTCGCAGTACTTCAGACCGTAATGAGCAGGATCATCAACGAAGTACGTGGAGTAAACAGAGTATTCTACGACTTAACAAGTAAGCCACCGGGAACGATAGAGATGGAGTAAGCGAGCTTGTCCAAGGGCAAAGCAGATTATCCTCCAAGAGGTAAACTGTCTTATCCTGAAAGAATATAATAAAACATAAGTAACAGACCTTGAAAAGATCACTAAACTGTCTTTCCAAGGTCTGTTCTTTTGTTTATTAATCCTTGTAGTATAAGGCGTTGATGGGATTTGTGACTCTTGTTTGAGAGTCTTTTACAGATAACCAATAATAAGTATTATGGGTACTCTTTATCTATGGGTGGAGGATAAGCTGCTTTGCCCTTTGGAGGATAAAGTAGAGTGCCCAGGGATATAGTACTTT
>JAFPRD010000178.1:0-2996 GCA_017401005.1 Lachnospiraceae bacterium | reverse complement strand
GACGGTTTCGTTCTTTACGGTATGGGCGGACAGCTCGTTATCGTCTGTCCAAAAGAGAATATGATCCTTGTTACCACAGCCGATACCCAGGGTTACAGCGGTGGAAATCAGATAATCTATGATGCTTTTTATGAAAACATTTTAGAGCCTTACAGAAAAGACATAAAACATCAGTCAAGAGACTATCTTGAAAAACTGCGAAAGTTTGAAAAAGAGGCAAGACTATCTACACTATCCGAAGAGATTAATGGATGTATTTTGCCGGGTACAAAAGAGTTTTCCGATTTTCTCGGTAAATACGACGGTGCGATTTTCTGCTTCCCGGAAGAAACAGAAATAAAAACCTCTGACGGCAATTGCCAAAATATATCAAACCCTTTAAGTTCATCTCATCCCCTTAAGGCTATGGAACTTAGATTAAACCCTGATTTTGATCCTCGTTTAATTTTCACCTACGCTGACGATGAAAAATACGATCTACCCTTTGGTTACTCAAAAAATATAGAGGGCACTCTTCCGCTCTACAAAAACCACACTATTTCAAGCGCGGCTCTTATAGCAAAAGATACCCTCTATATAAGAGTAAGGATCAGCGACGATCTCCTGGGAAGCGTTCATATCGAACTGTATTTGGAAGATGAGCTGTTAACCCTTTATATGAAAAAGATTGAAGAAACATCTTTCAAAGAGTTTAACGCCCACCTTCTCGGAAAACGCATCACTTCCTGCAAGTTATAACTAAACGCAGTTAAAACCTGCGACCTCCTCCCGGAGCATTCCGGCAACTTTCATATTTTCGTCAACGCTTTCGTTGATTTCTGACATGTGGCTGCTTATATCTACGGTATAATCAGCCGCATTGTCTATTCCGAGAGAGCTCTCGGATACAGCGGTAAATACGGCGGCAGCCGCTTCGTTGATCTCATCGGCAGCCTTTGAAAGCTCCTTTGTGGCTAGCTGAAGTCCGCTCATCATCTCTTTCATCTGAATCGCATCTTCGTTGTATGTTACACCGTTATCAACCATCTCTCTGTAAGCTTCCAAAACATCCTCATTAACAAATGAGAGCATATTTCCCGCATTTACGGAAAGGTCCTCAACCGATTTGGTAACTGCGTCAGAAATATCCTGGATTCCTCCGGCGGTCTCTTTGGATTTGTCTGCAAGCTGTCTGATCTCTTCTGCAACTACCGCAAATCCTCTTCCGTACTCTCCGGCTCTTGCAGCTTCGATTGAGGCATTAAGGGCAAGCAGGTTTGTCTGGTTTGCTATAGTAAGAATATCCTGAGTAAGCTCATTGATCCTTGATACCTGCTTACTCTGTCCGATAGCATTTTCAAGCTTTTCTGAGAAATCCGAAACTGCGCTTTTAGCTGCGTTGCTGCTCTCAACGGCCTTGATCTTCATTCCGTCCGCGCGTCTGCTGATGCCGTCAGAGTATCCGAGGCCCTCACCGGTCTTATCACCGATGGCATTAATCTGCAGGGCGATCTGTGAAAGGCTGTCCTTGATCCTCTCAACAGCATCCTTTGCGGAAGACATACTTGCTGAAAGTTCTTCCATTGTAGCGGAGGTATCGGCAATCTTATCACCGGTGTTTCTAACTCCGCCTTCAACTACCTCAGCGGCATCCTGAATCTTAACTGCCGAATTCTTGATCTTGGTAATAAGGTCATTTAATACGTCAATAAAAGAGTTGAAGCCGTTAACCATCTCTCCGATTTCATCAATGCGGCCGTAAGATACTTTCTCGGAAAGATCCGCCTTACCGCTCTTTATCTTGTCTACAATAACGCGAAGCTGTTTGGATACGCGGTTCATAGGGATTGCAATCCTGAATACCGCAAAAAGAATACCCAGCGCTCCGGCAATAAGAGTGATAAGTACAAGTATAGTAGCATTGTTTCTTGCGGTTACAGATAACTTGTTTGCCTGTTCAATAGAAGAATTAAGCTCTTCCTCGCATCTGCTCGAAAGCTCAGCTAAACTTCCTTCCATAGCCTCAATATTGTACTTGATAGTATTAAGCTGTCTGTTCTTTACGATTGATACTGCAGTAGAATCGTTAACCGCTCCCTGCTTATCCGTAAGAGCCATAATCGCATCAAATGCGTTATAAACAACCTCAAGGTTTTCATTTAAAGAGGCTACTTCCTCTTCCCATCCAAGGCTCTGCATCTGAGAAAGGCTATCTGCAATTGATGCCTTTGCTTTGTCCATGCCCTCTTTTGCAATAGCCATATTATCAGCGGTTATTCCTTCGGTTGTGTATGCGTAGAAATCCTTCTGAACTTCCTGAATAGACTTCTCAGTCTCCTTAATAAGGGTCAGATTCTTTACCGACTGTCCCGTAACCTTCTCAAGGTTTCCGGCAAGTCTTGTAATAGATGCAATATTACCGATATTTGAAACTGTTGCCACAGCAACCAAAACAAAGAGTAATATTATGAGTAAAACAGCAATCGAACTTTTTTTCTTTGAATTCTTTCCGGATTTGTTTTTTGTCCCTGACATATATTTGTGCCCTCCTAAATGCCGTCAAAATCTGTGTTTTTATCTGTATTTGCTTCAGCTTCGGTTAATCCATCGCTGCCATCTTTTTCTAAGGCATCCCGCTGCTTTTTTTCAAAAGTCTCAAAAGTTTTTCTGTAAAGAAATACACTTATGTAGGCCGGAAGCGATATTCCAAACACACCGTTCATCAGAATAAAGTTCGGAATATACATAGCCGCAATCCAAGGAGCAACATAAAGCGCGATTATAAGTATAGTCTTGGGAAAAGCGTAAAATGCCATAGCGTAGGCATTTTTAATCGCGAGACGCATAGTTGTATCATACCTCGCAAGTACGGGAAATATGTAAACAAACCCGAAAATGTAAATGACGGCAAATGCGATAATAAGCCACTTAAATGCCGCAGGGAAGGATACGCCCTCCGAAAAAATATAAAGATCTATTCCCAGGAAAGCTCCCACCGCAAACATAATTATCCAGGT
>JAFPRD010000177.1:0-7802 GCA_017401005.1 Lachnospiraceae bacterium | reverse complement strand
TGTTTTCATAAAGCTTCTCTACATCGGTATTGTCTATCATCGGTCTGGCATCGATCACCTTTTCGGATATAAGATAAAGATATTCTTCATCTTCGTCATATACGATCCACCCAAGCTCCTCGGATTCGAAACTTCCGATGTATATCCTATCTCCGACAGTAGTAATGGAAAGCAGTGTCATTTCGTCAGGTTCTGTGATATCCGCCTCACAGAGCTGCTCGTCAGGGATCATCCCATTGTCTTCCTCGGTCAAGTCGGCAATTTCTTCGTCCATTTCGTCAACCTCTCCGATTGCCGGTATGTCACGATCCTTTTTTCCGGCATTATTCTTTAGTAGCAGATAAGTTCCGATTCCAATAACGGCCAGCAAGCAGGCGGAACCTATTATTATGATTCTTTTCTTTAATCGACTCATAACGTTAATTCGTCTCCTTTGTTTTTTCGTTTTTTGCAGATATTTTCTGTTCTGTTACTATTAATACGAATAAGAATCGTCAAAGGTTTTAAAAAAATAAAAAAAATTAAAAATTTTTCATTCCATCAAAAAAACTCCCGGATTTAATCCGAGAGTTCCCTTGTTTTATCGCCTTATTTCTTTATCTCCTACTTCACCGCTCCGATAAGGTCTTTAATATCGTCTACCTTGTTGCGGCGCATATAATCCTCGATACCCTCGATTACTTCGATCGTAGCGTAGGGATTAATGAAATTGGCCGCGCCGACGGATACGGCTGTTGCGCCCGCAAGGATAAACTCAAGAGCATCTTCCGCGGTAGCGATTCCTCCCATACCGATAATCGGGATTTTTACCGCCTGCGCTACCTGGTAAACCATACGTACTGCCACCGGCTTTATGGCGGGTCCGCTCATTCCACCCGTCTTGTTGGCAAGAGCGAAGGTCCTTCTGTTTATATCAATCTTCATTCCCGTAATTGTATTGATAAGGGAAAGAGCATCAGCGCCTGCTGCCTCAGCGGCTTTTGCCATCTCCGTAATATCCGTGACATTGGGAGAAAGCTTCATGATGATCGGCTGTTTTGCATGCTTTTTGATCTCTTTCGTGATCTCTGTAAGAGCCTCCGCCTTTTGACCGAAGGCGATAGCGCCCTCTTTAACATTAGGGCAGGAGACGTTTATCTCAAGCATATCGACTCTCTTTTCATCAGAGAGCCTTTCAACAACGTCCACATAATCCTGAATGGATTTTCCGCAGACATTAACGATAACATTGGTATCGTAGCCTTCAAGGAACTTAAGGTCTCTTTCGCAAAAGACATCGATTCCGGGGTTTTGAAGTCCGATGGCGTTAAGCATACCGCCGTAAACTTCCGTAACTCTGGGAGTCGGATTTCCGGGCCAGGGAATATTGGCAACACCCTTGCTGGTAACAGCTCCCAATTTATTAAGATCAACAAATTCATCATATTCCATTCCGGATCCGAAGGTGCCCGAACCAACGGTTACGGGATTTTTCCACTTTACGCCGGCAATTTCTATTTCTGTTTTCATATCTCAACATCCTCCGCCAAAAATACAGGTCCGTCGGTACATATTCTCGCGTTGTTTACATGGGAATGATGGTCAACCTCTTTTGTTTTGACAACACATCCGAGGCAGGCTCCCACGCCGCAAGCCATATGCTCCTCAAGAGAAATATATGCAGGTATATTTTTCTCCGACGCAAATTTCTTAATTGCCCTGAGCATAGGCATAGGTCCGCAGGCGCAGATGACGTCAGCCTCTATCCCCTCAGCCTCCACAGCGTTCATAACATTTCCCTTTGTTCCTACGCTTCCGTCCTCCGAGGCAATATAAACCTTTCCGTATTTCTCAAGGTCTTCCTTAAGGAAAGTCTTATCATCTCTGTAGCCGACAACAATTATGATCTCGGATTTCTCATTAACGCTAAGCTGTTCGTTTTGGCAAAAAAGCTCTTTTGCGAGCTCGAGCATAGGCGGGATTCCGATTCCGCCGCCCATGAGCATTACCTTTTTTCCCTTAAGGAGCGAAAGGTCATAGCCGTTTCCGAGGATTCCGAGTACGTCTAAGCCATCCCCCTCTTTGTACTGTGAGAACTCCGCGGTTCCCTTTCCGGCTACTCTGTATACCAGTCTCAGAGCACTCTTTGATGCATCGGCTTCGCAGATACTTATAGGTCTGGGAAGAAGGGTGCTCTTGTCGTTAGGATATACGCCGATGAACTGTCCGGCGCGGGCATCCTTTGCAATATCACACTCGAGCCACATATCGTAGATGCCCGGTGCAAGGCTTTTTTGCGAAAGTATTTTTGCTGTTGTTTTCTTCTTCATTTAAGATCTCCGTTTTGTTTTATCTGTAGATTTAAAATCATCTTTATTTAGCCTTATAAACGACTTTTCCGCCGCATATAGTATACAAGACTCTTCCTGTCATTTCCCATCCTATAAAAGGCGTATTGCAGGCCTTTGATGCGATATCTTCTTTCTTGTAAACATACTTTTCGTTTAGGTCAAGTATAACGATATCTGCAGGTCCCCCTTCGGCAAGATATCCCGCGTCGAGTTTATATATCCTTGCGGGATTTGTACTCATGCTCGCCATTAAAGATCTCAGTCTCATCTTTCCTGTGTTCAAAAGATTCATCACTGCAAGAGGAAGCGCGGTCTCAAGTCCTATAATACCGCTGGGGGCCTTTGTAAGTTCCCTTGCCTTTTCTTCAGCGGTATGGGGGGCATGGTCCGTAGCGATCATATCTATGGTTCCGTCGGCAAGTCCTTCCGCAACAGCCTCTCTGTCAGCTTCTTCTCTAAGAGGCGGATTCATCTTGGCTAATGTGCCATGTTCTATTGCTGCTTCCTCAGTAAGAGAGAAGTGATGAGGAGTAGCCTCGGCATAGACCTTTAGCCCTTCAGCTTTAGCCCTTCTTACCATCTCAACGCCTTCTTTTGTGGAGATATGCTGGATATCGATGGCAGCTCCCGTTTTTCTTGCCAGCTCTATATCTCTTCGGATCATATTTATTTCCGCATCCCTCGGAGATCCTCCGATACCGAAATACTCGCTGGCTTTTCCTCTGTTGATACCGTTATTCTCGATAACCGACGGATCTTCTTCATGAAAGCTTAAAGGAAGATCCAGCGCCTTACTTTTTTTCATAGCCTCAAGGACTATTTCTTCTTTGACAAGGGGAATGCCGTCATCCGTAAAGCCAACCGCTCCTGACTTAGCAAGAGCATCAAAATCAGTTAACTCCTCTCCCTTCATTCCATACGTTACGTTAGCGCAGGCATATACATTTATATCTGTCTCTTTTCCTTTTTCAAGAACGTACTTAAGAGTTTCGACATTATCGATCGTCGGCTTTGTGTTGGCCATCATAACGACGCTTGTATAGCCGCCTGCTGCCGCCGCTTTCGCTCCCGTATAAATATCCTCTTTATCCGTAAATCCGGGGTCACGGAAATGTACATGTACGTCTACAAACCCCGGCGCTACAACCTTGCCCGCAGCATCAATAGTCGTTATCCCCTGTAAATCATCCTCCGATATTTTTTCTTTTATGCAAAGGATTCTCCCTTCGGATAAAAGAATGTCTCTTACACCGTCAAGTCCCGATACAGGGTCTATAACCCGTCCGTCTTTAATAAGTATCATATTCTCACCCATAAAAAGCCCGTAAACATCCGGGCACATTTTCTGTTCTTTTCAGCACATTGTACCATAAATATTTACGGGCGTGAATTTTTATATAAAATTTATTCCTCTTTGCTTAGGGCTTTTTCTGCCTTTTCAGCCTCTATCTGAAGCATAAATTCCTTGGCATCATCGGGGATGTCATCGATATTATCTCCGCCTACATCAACGTTAAGGGGCGGCTTCTTAAAGAGGATATCATACATAACCGGTATGATAAACAAAGTCATCAAGGTTGCGTACAAAAGTCCGCCGGCTATAACAAGTGCCATTGCTCTTCCCATCTGGCTTCCCATATCATCGCCGAAAATAAGGCTTGCCTCTGCAAGAATAGTTGTAAGGGCCGTCATAAGGATAGGTCTCATACGGGTCTTTCCTGTTGCAATAAGAGCATCCCTTCTTTCCATACCGCCCATTCTAAGCTGGTTCGTATAGTCTACGTATACAATTCCGTTATTAACAACCGTACCGGTAAGGACTATGAATCCCATAAGTGCCATCATTGAGATATTTTCACCGGTAAACCAGAGGGACATAAAACCTCCGGTATAAGCAAGAGGCAAAGTAAAGAGTACGATGAAGGGCGAGAGCAGACTCTGGAACTGCGCTACCATTACAAAGTAGATAAATGCGATACCCATTAAGAATATAGGCATCATATCCTTTACCATCTTCATAGTAGCTTCCGATTCACCGCCCATATCAATGGTATAACCGTCGGGTACTTCATACTTATCAAGAAGAGGACGAAGTTTTCTCGAAAGAAGAGTTTCATTTTCTCCTTCGGCAACTCCTGCAGTTACGGTAATATATCTCGTCTGGTTCTCACGCGAGATACTGTTGTATCCGTCTTCAAAAGATAAAGTTGCAAACTCTGAAAGCGGTCTTGTCTCCTGCGTAGATGCCTGCGTGAGAGATAAACTCTTAATTTCGGTTTTTGTCTCTTTATCGTCATCTTCCGATTTTTCTTCGGGAGGTGTTACGGGAATCGCAATATCAAGAAGGTTCTCGGCTGTTACCGGATCTAATTCGTCAACGATATCAACCTTCATATCTACGCCGTCTACGGTAACCGTGATGGCGTTCTTTGTTGTAGCCATTTCTGCGGCTACAGCCTGATAAATCTGTGCTACGGTAACACCGTATTTGATAGCCTTATCTTTATCTACGTCAAGGCGAAGGACCTTGTCCGCCTCTTCCTGTCCGTTGCTTATATCTACATATCCGTCAACCTGAGATACGATTTCCATCAGATCTTCACTGATCTTTCGAAGAGTCTCAAGATCCTGTCCGTAAATTGAGATTGAAAGCCCGCTTCCAAGGATCGCTCCCATCTCATCAAGACCACCGGAAACAGATACATCTATTCCAAGCTCTTTTGCGATATCATAGATTGAGTCTGTGATTTTCTTAACTTCTCCGGCGCCGGCTCTTTCATTCTCGGTAGAGATCATCAGCGAGAAGCTGTTGTAAGCTCCGTCACCTCCGCCAAATCCGAAAAGAGCTTCACCGCTTCCGGACATAGATCCGACTGAAGCCACTCCGGGTACTTCGACCGTTCTGTAGATAAGTTCATCCACAAGTCCGTAGGCTTCTTCTCTTGAAAGCTCCTCCTCATCAAAGGAAACAGTTGCCTGTATCTGGTTGCTGGTAAGCTCAGGGATCATAACAATACCCATTCTGAATACCTGCCAGACTGATATTCCCAAAAGAAGTACAGCCACGGCCAGAGGCACAACCTTAACCTTAAGACAGAAAGCAAGTACCTTTCCGTAGAGATTCTGTATCTTATCAAAGAATTTATGGCTCTTGGGCTTTGTCTTTCTAAGAAGCGTCGAGCTTGCAGCAGGCACAACCGTCATTGCAACAAGAAGCGATGCCAGCAGACAATATATTATGGTAAGAGCCATAGGAAGCATCAAAGACCTTACCATACCCGTTGTATAAACCATCGGGAAGAATACGCAGACACTGGTAAGGGTGGATGCGACAACCGCTCCGGCTACCTGGTTTGTTCCCTGAACCGCAGCTCTCGGCGCATTTATGCCTCTTCCCCTTAGCCTGTATATATTTTCGATGATAACGATTGAGTTATCAACAAGCATACCGATTCCCAGCGCCATACCCGATAGGGACATCATATTCAGGGAAATTCCCGAGAAATACATAGCCACAAGGGATAAAAGTACACTTAAAGGAATGCTTATGGCAACAACGATGGTCGGCATCACGTCTTTTAAGAAAAATGCAAGGATGATAACCGCAAGAGCCGCACCGAGAATCATACTCTGCATTACGCTCTTGATGATTATCTCAATATAGTCACCCTGGTCCACCATAACAAGGATATCAAGACCTTCGTATCTGTCCTCGAGTTCCTTTATCTCCGAGCGAAGGGTACGGCTTACCTCGTTGGTTCCCGTGGTGCTTGCTTTATAAACAGACAGAATTACCGCGCTCTGGTTATTAAGTCTTGCGTACGTGGTTCCGGAGTTGTCAATAACCGTAATATCCGCAACGGAGTCAAGGGTTATATCTCCGATTCCGTCTATGCTTGCAAGGAGCATATTTCCAAGGTCTTCCACGGAATCGTAATTGTTTCCGATCTTAAGGAGCCATGAATTGTCATCTTTATCATCAATATATCCCGCAGGCATCTCGAAGTTTTGTGCATATATGAGTGCAGAGATTGTATCAAGGGATAAAAGTCCGTCTGCATTTGCACTCTCGAGAGCAGTTTTACTTTGATCCTCAAATGTCTTTTCGGCATCATTGTAGCTTTCCCATCCGCTCTCTAACTGTTCCTTTGCGGAATCCATCTGTGTCTTCCCGGCATCAAGCTGTGCCTGAGCTGTTTCGAGAGCGCTCGCTCCGTTAGCAAGCTGAGCCTGTGCTGCAGCAAAACCTGCTGCCGCCTGCATCTTGGCCGCCTCTATATCGGTATAAGATACACCGAGTTTTTTAAGCTCCTCTTCAAATTTAGCAACAATACCTTTTGTTACTTCTATCTCAACCTCTAAAGCTGTAAGTTCCGACTTGTAGCTGTTTATTGTCTGCTGCGCGGTCTTAAGCTGGGGAAGAGAGGCATTTATTGTATCTACCTGAACCTGGGTTGCGGCCTTCGCAGTCGTTAAGGCTCCTGACGAAGCTGTAACTGCTCCGACATATGCGTCTTTGGCTGTTTCATTTGATGTATCTAAAGCATATGCAGCATAAGCCGCATTGTATCCTGTCGACAACGTAGCTAAATCAGGTATTGCAGTAGCCAAAGTTGCAAGTCCGAGTCCGAGAACCTGTCCGTTAGTCTGCCCCGGAACAGTAGTGCTATCCTGAGTTGCAAGAGTAGGATCTGCGGCGATGGCATCAGCCAAAGTAATAAGCTGATCCATAGTTGATATAGAGTTTGTAGCCGTTGCTAATCCGGTTTCCATCGTACTTACGGTAGAATCAAGATCATCAACGGATATTCCGTATGCGGCAAGAGCTTTTCCGGCCTCTTCGATGGCGGTCTTAAGTACCGCCTCCTGAGCCTGCTGGGTTACAAGCTGGCTCTGGTAGGATGAAAGCTGGTCAAGAGCAAGAGATGCCTGTGCCAGCTGCTCGTAGGTCTCTTTCTGCTGCTTTTCAAGCTCTTCCTTGCCTTTTTCCAGCTCAGCCTTTCCGCTGTCTATCTTGGCCTGTCCGTCAGCCATCTCTTTTTTGCTCTTATCGAGCTCGGCCTGACCGTCTTCAAGCTGTTTTTTCGCATCATCAAGAGAAGCTCTGGCATCATCTAACGCATCCTGAGCCTTCGCCTTTATTTTTTCATTTAATTCATCTACTTTTTTCTGATTAAGGGAAACCTGTACAGTTTTTTCGATAAGACCGGTCGCCGAAACATCGGCCACACCGTCCTGTCTTTCAATCTGAGGTAAAAGCGTATCCTCAACAAATCTTGACAGTTCCTCGATATCCTTGCCCTCATAACTTATGGCAAGATACATAGAAGCAATCATATCCGCGCTGAGTTCAAGTACGTTCGGTATCCCGACCTCCTCGGGGAAAACCGTTCGGACGGTATTTATAGCCGAGGTAACCTTAACAAGAGCGCTGTCCATGTTAGTATCATCCTCAAATTCCAGCTGAACCAT
>JAFPRD010000176.1:0-2669 GCA_017401005.1 Lachnospiraceae bacterium | reverse complement strand
GAGGTAAATAAATAACATTTTGTTATATATTTGGTGCATTTTGTTTTGGCTAGCACTCATAATGTTGTAACAGCTACTCTAATTGTTATAAATATACCTCTTTTCAGAAATTTGTCAACCTCATCCGGAGAATCCTTATCTCAATTCAGCTCTCCGGAGAACAAAAAACGGCCTTCGGACCGTATGGTCCGAGGGTCGTTTTTGGGGCTCAAAGCCGCATGATTACTGCTTTCTGTACTGGATAGGGGTTACTCCGTAGGTCTTCTTGAACATTCTGTTGAAATGCTCGACATTTTCGTATCCGACCTCGAGAGCAATGTTTTCGATGGACTTTGCGGTATCCTTAAGAAGGGTCTTAGCCCTCTTTAATCTCTCGATACGGACAACATCCTGGAAGGTTTCCCCGGTTTTATCCTTAATATATTTGGAAAGATAAGGTCTGGAGAGGTGGAACTCCTCAGCCATGGAATCAAGGGACACATCCAGGTAATTTCTCTGGATATAGGTAAGTACCTCAACAAGTCTCTCTTCACGGGATCTGTTGATGTGCTGGTCTGTAGCAACTTTATTGACACAGCTTACAAGAGCCGCATTGGACGCCTTGATGATATCCTCATCCACGCCCACGCCCCAATAAGTCTTGCCTTCAGAAACAACGCTTACATAGGAAGCCGCCTTAGAGGAGCTGGTCTTGGAGATCGCATGCTCTTCGTATCCGGTAAGCTCATAGTCGATTCCCAAATAAAGCTTGATGGCATTACTTACGGAGTCAAGTCTTCCGTTTCCTACGGTTACAACATTCTGCTCTCCGCTCTTATCCTTGAAGCTTACGGAGCTTTCTATTCCACCGTTTCCAAGCTGCTTATAGTGGATCTCGGTTGCATCAAATACAGGTCTTGAGGTGATATAAACGTCCTCAAATACCGAGAACATCTCATCGGGCTTAAGCTCCTTGTGCTTTCTGTCGGAAACACCCTTCATGAGGTATCCGACCTCTTCCTTCATAGCTGTGGGAAGGCTGAAGCCGAACTGCTGCTTAAGAACAAATGCTACGCCGCCCTTTCCGGAAGTGGAATTGATACGGATAACATCGGATTCGTACTCTCTTCCGATATCCGAGGGATCGATGGGAATATAGGGAATGTCCCATCTTGCTCCGGTCTTACCCTCTGCACGGTAGTTCATACCCTTGCTGATTGCATCCTGGTGAGATCCGGAGAATGCTGTAAATACGAGATCTCCGCCGTAAGGGGTTCTCTCGTGAACCTTCATATTGGTGAATCTTTCATATGCTTCGCGGATCTGCATGATATTGGAGAAATCAAGTCCGCTGTCCACACCGTGAGTCATCATGTTCATGGCTACGGTAACGAGGTCGACATTACCGGTCCTCTCGCCGTTTCCGAAAAGAGTACCCTCAACACGATCAGCTCCCGCCAAAACGCCAAGCTCGGCATCCGCCACACCGGTTCCTCTGTCATTATGAGGATGAACCGATAAAACTACGCCTTCACGATATTTCATGTTATCGGACATATACTCGATCTGATCTGCAAAAACATGGGGCATAGCGACCTGAACGGTAGAAGGAAGGTTAATGATAGCCTTCTTCTCGGGAGTGGGCTTCCAAACATCGAGAACCGCATTACATACTTCAAGGGCAAATTCAGGCTCAGTCTGAGAAAAACTCTCTGGACTGTACTCGAACATGAAGTTTCCGTCTGTCTCGTCGGCAAGTTCTTTTAACAGCTTTGCACCGTCAACAGCTATCTTTACTATCTCGGGCTTTTCCTTCTTGAAAACCTGCTCTCTCTGCTCAACGGAAGTTGAATTATAGAGATGAACGATTGCCTTGGGGCATCCCTTAACCGCATCAAAGGTCTTGCGGATAATGTGCTCTCTTGCCTGAGTAAGAACCTGGATGGTTACGTCATCGGGGATCATATTCTTATCTATAAGAGCTCTGATGAACTCAAACTCGGTATCGGAAGAAGCGGGAAAGCCGACCTCGATCTCTTTAAATCCCACATCAACAAGGAGCTTGAAAAACTCCAGTTTGGTCTCAAGGCTCATGGGATCGATAAGTGCCTGGTTGCCGTCACGAAGGTCAACGCTGCACCAGATGGGCGGATGATCTAAGTAGTCCTTTTTAACCCAGTCATAGGTTGGCTTGGGTGGCATAAAATACTGACGCTGGTACTTCTCTGTATTTTTCATAACTGTGCTCCTCTTTCTATCTTTAATATTTCATATCTTGATTTATTTTCACTCGGTATATTAAATATATCGGGCTAAAGTTGATATATATTACATTGCTCAATTAAAAATAAATCAATTTAGCTGATGTATATTATCTTAGCACAATTATGAACAAATGATACATGGTAAATTTAATCTCTTTTATTGACCATTTTTAATATTGTTTACCTGCTCCGGTATTTGGATTTTAGCACCACTCGGCCCGCCGTCAAGCGCTGCCCGTGTAACTGCTGATGGCATCCAACAAAACCACAACAAAGGCCTTGTATGGAGTGCACTTCCGTAAGCCAAATGGGTGAAACCATACAGCGGATTGGCTTTCTTCATACCATATTGATGCCAAGTGAACCTTTTGTATGAGCGGCTTTTGGGGACTTCACTCCATTTTTGCAAAAACCTACCACTTGATG
>JAFPRD010000175.1:0-1699 GCA_017401005.1 Lachnospiraceae bacterium | reverse complement strand
GTTACGGATAATCTTATCGGGCTTTCGGGGGATTATCTTTGCTACAAGGGTGCGGATTATAAGCATTTTTTCAAGGCATATCTTGGCGCCGACCTTAATATTATAAGCGGCGAAAAGATAGGCGAGATCTATAACAGCGAAGAATACGTCCTTATGGACAGCTTCCCGGGGAAAACTTCGGTAAAGCTTGTAGACGGAACAATCTACGTAAAGACGGAGAATATAGATTACGGATTAAGAGAAAAGTACGGCAAGTAATCCGGAAGGGATGTATTTGCCTGAAATATAAAGTTATAAACAAACGGAGGACTGATTTTGCCTCAGCTTTCAATCATACTGCCCTCCTACAATGAAGAGCAGAACATCGAAAATACATATAATGTCCTTTCCGGGATGCTTACGGAACAAGGCATCGACTTCGAGCTTATCTTTATAAGCGATGGATCGAGAGACGAGACCTATACAAATATCTGTAAGATTGCGGAAAAGGATACAAGGGTAAGGGGCGCGGAGTTTTCGAGAAATTTCGGAAAAGAAGCCGCTATCTTTGCCGGGCTTGAGCTCTCAAGAGGAAAGGCGACAGTCGTAATGGACTGTGACCTTCAGCATCCGCCGGAAGTAGTCCTCGAGATGTTTGAAGAGTGGAAAAAAGGCGCGGAAGTAGTAGAGGGTATCAAGTCCTCGAGGGGAAAAGAAAGCCCTATGCACCGCTTTACGACAAGCGTCTTTTACGGGATCATGTCCGGACTTATAAAGATGGATATGAAGGCCTCTTCGGACTTTAAGCTCCTTGACAGAAAAGTCGTTGACGCCCTTGTGGCTCTCCCTGAAAAGGATACCTTCTTTAGGGCCCTGAGCTTTTGGGTCGGATTTAAGACCGTCAAGGTTTACTACGACGTACAGGAAAGGCAGTACGGCGTTAGCAAGTGGTCAACGGGAAGCCTTATAAGGTACGCGATTTCAAACGTTACGAGCTTTACAACCTTCCCCTTAAAAATCGTAAGCTTTATTGGAATGGTCTTTGTTGTATTTGCGCTGGGGATCGGTATCCATACTCTTATAAGATTTATAATGGGTACCGCGGTCAGCGGATTTACAACGGTTATACTCCTTCTTCTTATAATCGGAGGACTGATACTTATAAGCCTCGGAATCATCGGAAACTACCTTGCGAGGGTTTACGAAGAGGTAAAGGGAAGACCGAGATATATAATCAGCAACCGGACTGACGGGAAGCAGTAAAAACATAGATTAAAAACTAGGAATTTCAGGAGAAAAGAAATGATCAACTTTAATGTGCCGCCCTATGTAGAGACGGCGATGGACTACATACAGGAATGTGTTAAAAACCAGAAAATCTGCGGAGACGGAGCTTATACCAAAAAGTGTAACGCTTGGATTGAGGAAAGAACCGGGACAAAAAAGGCCCTTCTTACAACCTCCTGCACTCACGCTACGGAGCTTGCGGCTCTTCTTTGCGATATTAAGCCCGGGGATGAGGTTATAATGCCCTCCTTTACATTTGTATCCACAGCGGACGCTTTTGTACTAAGAGGCGCAACCCCCGTATTCGTAGATATCCGTCCGGATACTATGAATATCGATGAAAACAAGATTGAGGCGGCTATTACAGAAAAGACTAAGGCAATCGTCCCTGTCCACTACGCCGGAGTATCCTGCGAGATGGACAAGATTATGG
>JAFPRD010000174.1:0-2992 GCA_017401005.1 Lachnospiraceae bacterium | reverse complement strand
TGGGGGTTCATTGTCAGAATATTCTGACAATGAACCAGGAACCCCGTCCCCCTGTGTCAAAAATATGGAGGATTATGAAATGACAATTACAGTTGCAGGAGAAAAGAAGGAATACAAAGACGGGCTTACACTTCCCGAGCTTCTCGAACTTGAAAACGTAGAGATGCCGGAGTATGTAACCGTATCGATAAATGAGGAGTTTGTTGAGGCTGATAAAAAGGCGACTACCGTTTTAAAGGAAGGGGACAATGTTGAGTTCCTCTACTTCATGGGAGGTGGATGCTAATGGCACTTACAGATGAACAGCTTGAGCGTTACTCAAGGCATATCATATTAAAAGAGGTGGGCGCAAAGGGCCAGAAGAAGCTCCTTAACGCAAAGGTTCTCATCGTCGGAGCCGGCGGACTCGGAGCCCCTGCAGCAATGTATCTTGCGGCAGCAGGTGTGGGAACCATTGGCATTGTTGATGCTGACGAGGTAGATCTTTCAAATCTTCAGCGCCAGATCATCCACGGAACAGCTGACGTAGGTAAGCCTAAGGTACAATCCGCAAAAGAGACTATGAACGCTATGAACCCCGATGTGGAAGTAAAAACTTACCATATGTTCGTGGATTCTACCAATATCAGGGAGCTCATACGCGAGTATGATTTCATTATCGACGGGACTGACAACTTTCCTGCAAAGTTTTTGATAAATGATGCCTGCGTAATCGAGAAAAAGCCTTTTTCACATGCGGGAATCATCCGCTTTAAGGGACAGCTTATGACTTATGTACCCGGTCAGGGACCCTGCTACCGCTGCGTATTCAAGAATCCCCCGCCGAAGGATGCTGTTCCTACCTGTAAGCAGGCCGGAGTTATCGGCGCTATGGGCGGTGTTATCGGAAGCCTTCAGGCTATGGAAGCGGTAAAGTATATAATCGGAGTCGGAAATCTTCTTACCGGTTATCTTCTTACTTACGATGCCCTTACTATGGAGTTCCACAAGATCAAGCTTCCCGCTGATACGCATAAGTGCCCTGTTTGCGGAGATAATCCGACAATCTTAGAGCCTATCGATTACGAGCAGACAGCTTGTGAATTCAAACCGGGCGGACATTGAAGCCTAGAAAGACGAGGAAACAAGATGGGAATTGTCAGAATAGACTACCACCTTTATGACGAAATAGTAGAGTATGCAAGGGAGCATCTCCCCGAGGAGGCGTGCGGCCTTATTGCGGGAAGCGAAGACGAAAACGGGAAAAAGGTTGAGAAGGTATATTATCTTACCAATATAGACCATGCCGAGGATCATTTCACTATGGATCCCAAAGAGCAGCTCGAAGCGGTAAAGGATATGCGTGCCAATGGTTACAAGCCTCTCGGAAACTGGCATTCTCATCCCGAATCTCCCTCAAGACCTTCCGAGGAAGATATAAGGCTTTCTTACGATAAGAATGCAAGCTATTTTATCCTTTCGTTTATGGCGAAAAACCCTGTCCTTAACTCGTTTCATGTAGAGAACGGGGAAGTGACAAAAGAGGACCTGAGGATGTTCTCTGAAAAGTATTATTATTAGAACGGAAAAAGATTATGAAAAAATTGATCGTATCATTACTATTAAGCGCGACTGTAATTTTTGCTGCGGCAGGTTGCGGAAAGCAAGAGGCTGCAGGTAGTGAAACAAAAGTCAAGGCGGAGGAAGTATCTGTAACCGAAAACGCCGAGGAAACCGAAAAAGACAGTGATGGAGCCGGAAATGAAACTCTAAACGAGACGGAAAATGTTGAAGTCTCAGGACCTGTATCCTTTACCGACGCCCTCGGCCGTCAGGTTACTGTAGAGAGTCCAAAGAAGGTTGCTGTCCTTCTCGGAAGCTTTGCAGATGTTTGGACTCTTGCGGGCGGAGAGGTTGCTGTAACTGTAAAGGATGCCTGGACATCATTTGATCTCGGTCTTTCCGAGACGACTGTTAATGTCGGAAGCTTTATGGAACCTGATCTTGAAAAGCTTTTCGAGGCAGAGCCTGATTTTATCATCGCAAGCGCAGGTACGTCAGCTCAGGTAGAGCTTCTTGATACCTTCGAGACAAGCGGAGTACCTTTTGCTTACTTTGAAGTATCTGATTTTGATGATTATTTAAATATGCTCGGAATCTGCACAAGGATAACCGGAAACACAGAAAACTACGAAAAGTACGGCACTTCTGTTGCAGCAGCTATCGATGATATCAGGGAAAAGGCAAAACAGGATCTTGATGCTAAGCTCGCCGGAGGTGAAAAGGCTCCTACTGTATTATTTATCAGAGCTGCCGCAAGCTCAGTAAAGGCAAAGGGCAGCGAAGGAACTGTGGGAGGAGAGATCCTTGCTGACTTGGGTGCTATAAATATAGCCGATGGTGATACTTCGCTGCTTGACGACTTGAGCCTCGAGGCAATCGTTGCGGCTGATCCGGATTATATCTTTGTTACTACTCAGGGAGAGGACAAGGAGGCGGCTCTTGCAAATGTAGCCGATCTTCTCAGTAATAATCCCACATGGTCAGAGCTCTCTGCCGTAAAAAGTGGCAGATATTTCGAGATTGAAAAAGAGCTTTACAATTCAAAGCCCAATGCCCGCTGGGGTGAGGCGTACGAGAAACTTGCAAATATTTTATACGGAGAATAAAAGTGTCGGTATTTCCGTTTTTCTTTGAACTAAGTGGAAAAAAAGGTGTAATAATCGGGGGCGGTAAGATAGCGCTTGAAAAGGTCGAGGCTCTTGCCGGTTTCGGGGCTGACCTAAATCTTGTAGCACCCGATATACTTCCTGAAATTGAAGAATTCACTTTTGTTAATTGTATAAGAAAAGATTTTACGCCTACTGATTTAAGCGGCGCGGATTACTGCATAGCGGCCACCGGAAACCGGACGATAAATGAGGAAATATATAAAATATGCAGAGCCAAAAAGATTCCTGTTAATGTTGTAGACAATCAGGATCTTTGCGACTTTATATTCCCATCGGTAGTA
>JAFPRD010000173.1:0-2027 GCA_017401005.1 Lachnospiraceae bacterium | reverse complement strand
TTTCTAATCTCTCTCCAATTGAATCAGAGAGTAATTCTTCTTGCGATGCGGGGAAAGGAACAACTGTATGTCCAAGGCTTTCAAAAGCCTCCGTCATATCATCGCTTCCAAAATTTTCCCATTTGCAAAATAAGATCTTCAAATAATCTCTCCTTGTTTGAGTGCTGACTGTCCCTCTTAATCCCAAATTTTTCTCGCCTATCCCTACCTTACCACCTTCTCAAAATCCTCAGCAGGGTGTTTGCAGATAGGGCAGATAAAGTCCTCGGGAAGTTCTTCGCCTACGTACTCGTAGCCGCAGATTCTGCAGCGCCAGATTGTTTCGCCGGCAGGTGTCTTGCCGACTGCTTCGGGCTTCGGCTTGATGTTCTCGAAATAGTAAGCGTAAGTTGCCGAAGGTTCGGACGAGAGAACCTCCATATCCGTGATCTCTCCTATAAACATAGTATGAGATCCAAGGTCCTCG
The DNA here is from genome assembly GCA_017401005.1 of Lachnospiraceae bacterium. Lineage (GTDB taxonomy): Bacteria > Bacillota > Clostridia > Lachnospirales > Lachnospiraceae > AC2028. The sequence continues at coordinate 1,561 of JAFPRD010000173.1, read as the reverse complement.
GTCTTTGTAACCTTTACGGAGATGTAAGCGTTGGTTCCTTCGCTTACGTAGTAGATTCCGTTTGCGCCGCGCTTAACCTTGTCCGCAAATCCCTCGAATTTGTCGACGTCTTTGCCGGACTGGAAGCCAAATCTCTTGAAAAGATCAAAAGATGCCTTCTCACTGATTACCGATACTGTAAATTCCTTGCTCTGAATGATCATATCGTGTGTCAGATTTGCCTTGTTGACGCAGATGCTTATCTGGTTGGGCTCGGAAGCGGCCTGTATTGCCGTATTGATGATACAGCCGTTGTCCTTGTTGTAAAATTTGGTTGTAAGTACAAATAAGCCGTACGAAAGTTTAAACATTGCTTTAGGGTCCATACTACGCATCTCCTTTTCTTTCCTTTATTATCTAGATTTCCACCTGTGTTATTTTTCCAAAATTTATCTTTTTTGGCGATTTATCCGTTTACTTTTCAAATTAATCTACGCCCTACGCCCAGGGATCCTGACTCACAGGCACCCTGATTCCAACAAGAAGTGCCTGGTCCCAAAGGAACCATTCCCCCGTGGAGGGCTTTGTCCGTAGCGTAACTGTCCTCGTAGAATCCGCTCCGCCGCTTCTTAAGTCGAGGCGCAAATATCCTTCTTCAGCAATCGGCGCTGCATTATCCTTCATACAAACGGTATAAGGCTTGGAGGGTTCATAGTCATTCTCAGGAGTCGCGCCGTTAAAATATGAGCGCGGAATATAATCCTTTCCGTCCATAAAGCGGTCCTTGATGAAGCTTTTGTCCATATTTGAAAGAGGTCTGGGACCTCTTAAAAAATCCAGCATCTTAAAGCATTCCTCTTTGTCGGCAGGATAAACGCAAAGCGCCGCCACCGTAAGAGCTGCCACTCCTTCAGGCTTTTTAAGGTCAGCCTCAGGCAATGCTTTCATCTCCTCTAAATTCTTCGGAAGACTATCAAAAGTTACACTGTACTCCATCAAAATACCTCCTGATACCTTTATTCAATATTTTCTGAATATTACTTCTAAAAGTGCATAATTGCATTTACTATTTTACCACTTTCGAGGGCATTCTTACAACAGAGCATTATATTATTTGCAATTTTGTCGTAGTTGCGATAAAACTACTGATTCACGCAAAAAAGAGGTCACAAGATTTCTCATCTTGTAACCTCTCATGAATCAATAATACTTCTTTACCTCTTCCTCTGTTAAATCAGCGTAGGGCTTCTGGCTTATAACTATGTTGTAAAGCGATTTAAAGTCTTTGCATAATGGTTTTGTAGCGTTAATTAGGGCGATTAGTCCTTCCTCAAGGCCTTTTTCAAGGCCTACTTCAAGGCCCTCGTCGTATCTATAATCGCCGTAGCTCTCTTTAGCTTCTTCCTGGGTAAGTAAAGTAAACATAACGTCCTCTACCTCCTTCCTGTGTTCAGTAAGGTAACGGGCAAGGTCGCCATTTTCTATACAGATTCGAATAGCTTCCTCTAACGCCTTCTTTTTATCATTATGCAACAAAAGCTGCTCTTTTACAACCATACAGAACGTAATATACTGACCGATA
>JAFPRD010000172.1:0-3474 GCA_017401005.1 Lachnospiraceae bacterium | reverse complement strand
AGAATGTAATCGCACAGATATTTTCATCACCTTACAGCGTAAATCTTCAGAGCTTTACTTACAATGCAGAGCAGATTACGGGAGAGCTTAAGGGTACATTTAAGCTTGGTTTCTATGCCGTAGACGGAATCGGCAAGGAGTGGGTAGAGCCTGAGATTCCTGCATACGAGGCAGGTACTCAAAACATCTTCGGTCCCTACGCACCTATCGGAGCTAACGGCGAAGCTTTAGGCGACGGAAGTATTATTTCCGATACAGCAACTGTAACCGAGACTACCGAGGGAGTAGAGAATACTTCTTCAACAAACGGTTCTGTACCCGAGGACAATACTCAGGGAACCGAAATCTCTACAGGAAATACCACAGATGGAAGCGCGTCAAGTGACAACACTTCTTCAGAGGGTGGATTTTTTGATACTTTGACCGATAATAATAATTAAGAGAGTTAATATGCTTAAGTTTAAGAATGATCATTTGTTCAAAAAACTGCATAAAAACCAAAAGGGTATGTCCCTGGTAGAGCTTATAATCGCTGTAACGATCATGTCTGTGGCGATCGCTCCTCTTTTGTACTCCTTCGCTCACTCCGCAAGGTACAACGCCAAGGCCAAGAAAGCCCAGCGTGCCACCACAGCGGCTCAGACCGTAATGGAGAATATCAAGGCTTATAATCTTGATTCGGTGTATGAGAAGTTTTGCGTAGATCCATTGGATACGACGAAGCATATTGATGAGGTTCCTTTTTTGTATAACAACTCAACCGCGGTTTATTCCACTACGAATACGTACAATGCGAATGCAGGGTATTCGGACAAGATGGGAACTTATAAGATTACCGGTATGAAGATGAGCGATGGCGCGTCAGACACACATCTTTACGATGTAGATATAACTATCGCACCGGATAAGACGGAGAGCCTTCCGACGTATCATGTTTACAATCCTTCAATCGACGCTCTTTACGAAGAAAATTCCGAGAGCGAGGGGATGTATGCTTTTGATCCGTACTTTGTAGTGACTGCATGCGTACAGAATTCCGGGGTTCCGTCGGATAGTATTAAGCATATCGAGATGGAACGTACTGCGACTCTTGTTTTTGATGATACGACTATGAGAGTTGATTATCTTTACAAGTATTATTTATATAGTACTCCTGCAAAGAATGATGTTGCTGTTTTGGCAAGCGGAGATTTTTCCAAGTCAATTTCAGTTGATAGAGGAGATTCAGCTACAAGATTAAGGGATATTTATTATTACTATTACCCCGCCTACGATAACAGGTTAGGTACTGAGGATGGTGTGGGAGGAATTAATCCGGGTATTATTCATGTTTATGCCGATTATCTAAACATTAAGAATACTACTACAGATCATGCTACAGAACCGGTAAATGTTTATGTTTTTAAGCAAAGGGATGTTGCACTTTTATCGGATCCATCGGCTGCTAATGTTATAAGAAGCTGTGAACCCGGATATCATCTTTGGGTTAAGGCTGATAACGGTACGGTTGGATTAACAAATGTATATGACTGTGTGCAGAAGAGCGTGGTTGATCCGGATACAAATACATCCTCAATGCTTGCTAGATATCCTTATGATTCCGATCTTGTTAAGAGCAGAGTTACCTGCAAGGATGACATCACCGAGAGCAGAACAGACCTTCTTACCTACAAAGTTGAGATAAAGGTTTACGATCCTGCGACTGATTCGGGACATACAAGTCCTCTTTCGACTATGTCCGGAACAGTAGTTTACTAACCAGAGAGAAATGATGAAACAAAAGTTTTTTTCCAAAAAACTAAATAGAAAGTCTGATAAAGGTTCGGCTCTTGTCTCGGTACTTGTAATCGTCGCTTTCATCAGCATCCTTGCAACGATTGTTCTTTATCTTGCTGCTACAAACTACAAGATGAAGATAGCGGATTCAAGGACGAAGGAGAGCTTCTATGAAGCGGAAGAGGTTGTAGAGCTTTTTAAGGCTAACCTAACTTTAGACGTGGCTGAGGCTGCAAGACGAGCTTACGGAAGATGCAGCAGCGAGTATGTATTTTTAAGCTCATCTGAGAATCGCCGTGAGCAGTTCTTGATTGCTTTTAACAATGAGCTTCAAAACGTTTGGGATGAGAAATGGGAAGAGACGGCGCCCGGAGCGGGAGATGGTTTTAACCACGGTATTTCCGAAATCTTCAGAGGCGCTTCCGTTTCAGATATTGTTTATAATCCCGGTACCGGTATATGCAATTTCAAGGTTACTACCGGCGGAAGAACGTACTACTGTACTTTTAACGAGTATTCTTTGGGAGTCGGAACAGGATTTGATTTTACCTATGACAGCGCTCTTGATGTTCCCGCGGATGATGACGTTTTCAGAGCTGATAATACCGTTAATCCTTCTTTCCTTCGTAACCTAAATATAACGGTAACCGATGGCAAGGATTATACTTCCAAAATCGTTACTTCTTTCATCATCACGCCTCCTGAGTTTAACTGGGGAGATGAAGTGTTTAAGGATGATGATCTAAACGAGATAACTGATATTTATTATTCGGACTGTGTGGTTTATACCGGATGGTCTAAGGAATAATAGGGGTAAATATGAAAAAGTTTTTAAAGGATAAGTCCGGAATAAGCCTTATAGAGCTTGTTGTCGTAATTGCGATAATGTCGGTTCTTGTCGGCGCTATCGGACTCGGCGTAGGACTTTCATCAACGAAGCCTGCGACGCAATGCGCTAAAAAACTTCAGATGGCAATTCAAAAGACCCGGGTTGATACGATGGGTAAGAAAAACGGACGCCTTGTTGTGAAACTTGAAGCTGACGGAACTATTTCTATGACGGAAGAGCTAAACTATGGTACCGGTACTGCCAAGGTTGACGGACCTGTAACCGTTGGCAGCAAAGGCGTATCGGTTAAAACCGGAACTACGGAGTCGCCTCTTACCGCTACCGGCTTTGTTGTAGAGTTTTACAGAGGCGACGGAAAGCTTTATGTCTGCACTTCAAATTACTCGGGAATTTCCGAAGCCACAAGATATGATGCTCTTCCTATTGTTGTAACAAAAGGAAACAGGTCCTACAGTATTGATATTGACAGCTTAACCGGAAGGGTTACTTTAGAGAATCTATAAATCATTAAGAGGAGTACACAATGTCTCTTTTTAAGAAATTATCTAAAAACAATATAGGCTTATCCCTTGTGGAACTGATCATTACCATTGCTCTTATGAGTATCGTGTCGGTAGCGATCGGTTCTGCGATTGTGTCTGCAACTACCAACTACAGACGTAATTCGGAAGAAGTAGCCATCCAGCAGGATGTTCAAAACATTACCAATATTATCGCAAATATGATTTTTGACTCCGTCGAAGCGAATAATACAGGTAACGAAGGCGGAGAGAATCTTTCCAATCTGTTTATTCTTTCAAGTACCGGCGTTTATTATTCTATAAGCTGTACCGGCGGGAAGCTCTATT
>JAFPRD010000171.1:0-2128 GCA_017401005.1 Lachnospiraceae bacterium | reverse complement strand
TGCGTTATAAAGTTAGAAAAAAAGCGCGGTTGCAAGAGTCTGTATATCTCAAGCAACCGCACTTTCTCATTTTTTCTTACCTTTGCCTTTTGGAGCCAGTGACTTAAGCGAGCTTAGGAGTTTACTACCTGCTCTTGTACCGCTCTTTTCTGACTTTTTCCTGTTCTTAAGCCATTTGAATATTGCGACCTCAACTATGATAAGAGCAAGCAATAAGCCCGCAGCTGCTGCCACCAGCTTGAAATCGATAAGCATGAAATCGAGGTATATTCCGTCGGGATCGTCAAAGTTAAGAAGATCCCACTCATAGGTCTTTCCATCCCTCGAAACATGCGTGGCATTGTGTGCCTGGGCCTTTGCCGGAAGATTGACGGTAAGCTTCATATGCGCACCGCTCATCTTAACATAGCTTCTGTAATCGCCGGAGAAATCCCTGTCTCTCGCATCGCGGAATATATCCCACTCAAGCGAGTATTTAATGCCTTTTCTCGTAAGTTTAAGCGACTTGAATTCATCGGAAATATCGCTGAGTTCGTTCGCAGAGACGTTTTCTTTCCTGATAATATATCCGGAATATCCTCCGTCCTTGTAGCCTTCAACGTCCCAGCCGTCCTCTTTGTAATCCTCCATCTGCTCTTCCGAGAGGATTTCTTCAAGGTCCCTGTCGCCCATATCTACCATTGCATAGCATATGGCCACGTCCATCTTGCCGTTTAGCTTAACATCCATTGTCGTCTCAAATCTGACACAACCGGAAAGCGCTAAAACGCTAAGCAAAGATAATAATATAACTTTTAATTTTTTCATACACATCCTATATATATTTTAAAACTAAATGTTACATAAAAATTATTATATAGCATTTTTATCATTTTAGCCATTTTATAAATCAATAAATATTTTTTATATAGAACTCCGTCATGCCAAAGAACTCCCTGACAACATAGTGAATTCCGCATGGAAAAAGAGTTTTCGCAGGGACTGAATAAACGTTCTTATACCCTTCTCTTTTGGCAATCGACATAGCTCTGAGCTCGTGAAAGCCGTTGGTCACTATACCTGTAGATATAGTAGGGTCACCTATTATCTCAAGGCTGTATCTAAGGTTCTCCTCCGTATCGGTAGACTTTTCTTCCGGAATGATCCTGCTCTCATCGATTCCGTATTGGCTTACGAGCTTTCTCTTTGCGCACTCAGCCTCGCTTATCTCCTCATCGTTTCCCTGACCGCCCGATGCTATGATCTTTGTATTCTCATTTTCATCAAGGTACTCTGCTGCCTTTCTTATTCTTGCCTTGTACTGGTTGCTCGGCTCGGTCCCCTTAAGTCCGGCGCCGAGAACTATGATGTAATCAAGGTTTTCCTTTGGTCTTGCGCTCATTGCGCGGATTATCTTAACTTCGGTTACGGCGAAGTATGTCAGGAATACTGTGAAAACAACACGGTATATCCATTTAACCGCCGCAGGAAGCTTTTTCTTTTCCCTTCCGTCTATTCGGCGCTTTAGCATAAAAACTCTAAGTGCGGAAAATGCCGCTATTATAAGCCACAGCCATACCCACGAAAGCGTCAGCCCTCCGCCGTACGCAAGGCATGTGAAATAATACAGAACTGACCAGATAGTAAGTACAAAGTAGATATACATGAGGATCTTTGACGGCGTAGGTCGTCCCATTCCGGCATATCTGCTTGTTCTGCCTTTGTACTGCGTATATTCGCTTCCGTAGGTTTTTTCAAGGAATTTCTCTTCACGTAAGATCTGCAGATGGAGCATCACCATCGCAAATACAGAGATAACAAGAAGTACAGGATTAAAGAACATCAGAAGGATTCCGGTGTACACGAGGTCGAATCCGAGAAATGCAGGGTTTCTTGAGTAGTTATATATCCCTGTCGTCACAAGATTTCTTTTCTCTTTATCATCTTCCGCAACACCCGCTCTCCAGCTGTCGCGCATCGTATATACAGAAGTAAAAAAGACAATGTCTCCTACAAACGCAAAGTACATTCCAATGATTCTAAACATCAGCGGAAAACTCACCGTTCCGAGGACGATCGATATAACCTCGGCAAGCGGAGCGAGGTAAGTTGCGATTTTCATTGTAAGCTCAATATAGTAGCCTTTGTC
>JAFPRD010000170.1:0-7538 GCA_017401005.1 Lachnospiraceae bacterium | reverse complement strand
GTTTTTATATCAAAAACGTGTACATCATTTGATAGCGAATCATATCATTCGACATCTAACCTGTAAACTTTTGACTTAAATACAGCTCCATCCTTTAAGTATACTCTCGGAAGTCTGTCTGTGATAAGACAAACAAATTCATAATTAAATCTTCCGGAAAGATTTCCGATCTCTTCGGCGGTAATACATTCATCGCCCTGTCTTCACAAAAGAACAACACTGTCCCCACACTTTACTTCGGGTAATTCCGATACATCCACCATAAACTGGTCCATGCAGATACGTCCGATGATAGGGCATCTTTTGCCTCTTATAAGTACGCTTCCCTTTCCGGTAAGCATTCTGGGATAACCGTCGCCGTATCCCAAAGGAACGGTGGCAACTTTCGTATCCTTAGTCGCCGTATAAAGGCCTCCGTAGCTTACGCTCTGTCCCTTGTGGAGAGTCTTTATAAACGAAATATGGCTGTGAAGGGACATAACCGCCGTAAGGTCGATATCGCCAACGGTTACTTCGTCCGAGGGCATCATTCCGTACATCGTAATGCCGGCCCTGACCATATCCATATTGGCTTCCTTAAGTTCCAGGATTCCTGCGCTGTTAGAGCAGTGTCTTATGGGAACTCTGTAGCCAAGTTCCTTTTCAATCCTCTCGCAAAAAGCCTTAAAGCAGGAAATCTGTCCCTTAACATTTGTCTTGTCAAACTCATCAGCCTTAGCAAAATGGGTAAAGATTCCGGTAAGTTCAAGCTCATCTCTTGATAAAACATCCCTTACAAACTCAAGGCCTTCGTCATCGGGGAAGATTCCGATCCTTCCCATTCCCGTGTCGACCTTTACATGTACCTTAAGCTTCTTTCCTACTTTTCTGCAGGCCTCGCAAAGACCGTCGAGACTGTCTTTTCTAAATACTGCGGGGCTGATGTCGTTTTTTACAAGCTCTTCAAAACTGTAAGGGAAAGTATATCCCAAAACAAGAATAGTCTTTTTAAGTCCGGCGCTTCTAAGTTCCAAAGCCTCCTCGGCGGAAGCAACCGCGTAACCTTCCACATAGGGAAGATTTTCAAGCACCCTGCCTATCTGTACGGCGCCGTGTCCGTAGGCGTTTGTCTTGATAACGCCGAGCATCTTTGTACCGGGATTAAGAGCTTTATGCATAGACTCCATATTGCTCTCGACGGCATCAAGATTGATAACGGCGTATCCTCTTGCAAGGTCAGTAAGTTTTGATGCAAACTGCTCCTCGTTAAAAGGAACGCTTTTTATCATGTTTTGATTATTTGATTTATCTTTAAAATTTCCTTTATTTTCTATGTCCATAAGGTTATTCCTTACTTCCGTTTCTTATTCTTTATTTCCTTCGCTCTCGGCTTTCTTTTTCTCAAGCTCAGCCTTTGGGATGGGATGATGTTCCTCAGGATTATACCTTAAGTCAAATACTTCCACAACCTCGGGTCCGAAAATATCATGCATATAAGAATATATCTGGTGGTTCTTGGCTTCCTTTTCCTGCTTGCGGATAAGGTTCTTTTTAAGCTCGATACGTACTCCCGTAAGCCACTCGTCAAGCTCTTCAATATCGTCGGTATTGTCCTGCATCGTCTCGTAGCAATGCTCCATAGTAAGAAGCATCAGCTTTTTGTTGACATCCGCTATCTGCTTCGGGAGATCTACGATCTCATCCTCGTATTCATCCAGCTTACGGTTACAGTCTTCAACAAGGCGCTTGTTGTCCTGAATCTTTTTCTCGGAATCTGAGTTTCCGCCGGAGGACTCGTCCACAAGGGAAACGATTTCTTCCATAAGGCGCTTTTTAAGCTTTTTAATTTCCTTTGTCTCCGAATTAACCTTACCCTGGCGTTTTAAAAGCTCGTTGAGCTCATCCTCAAGAGGCTTGACATTCGCCCTTCCGACCTCATCAAGAAGCTTGTACCATTTATTATCAAGGGTTAAAACGGGAATATCCCTGCCCACCAGAGAATCTTTAAATGAATTTTCTTTATCTTTCCCCGATCTGTTGCCCATAGCGTACCCCTTAAAGCCGATTACTTTTTCTTGGAACCGTTGTAGCGGCTGATGTTATAGGAAAGCTTCATAAGACTGTCAGATAAATGTACGTTTTCGACCTGCACTCCCTTAGGTACATCAAGGTCTACATGCGCAAAGTTCCAGATACCTCTGATCCCGTTTGAAACAAGCATATCAACAAGTCCTACGGCCCCCGTCTTAGGGATGGTAAGAACCGCGATCTCAACGGGATTTTCCTTTAAAAAGCCCTCAAGCTCTTCTATTCTGCGGATTTTTACTCCTCTGACTTCTATTCCTTCGAGCTCCGGATTCATATCGAAGATACCTTTGAAAATAAAGCCCCTTCTCTCGAAATTAAGATAGTTTCCAAGGGCTCTTCCAAGGTTTCCGGCGCCGATGATGATGAAGCTGTGCTCATGGTCAAGGCCAAGGATCTTGCTGATCTCGGTATAGAGATAGTCAACATTGTATCCGTATCCCTGCTGTCCGAAGCCTCCGAAATTGTTAAAATCCTGGCGGATCTGGGAAGCGGTAACCCTCATCAGGGCAGAAAGCTCCTGGCTGGAAACACGCTCTACTCCATTTTCTCTAAGATCTCCAAGATAACGTAAATATCTGGGCAGACGGCCGATAACCGCCTGTGAAATTCCTTTATTCTGCAAAATATACAACCTCCAAACGATAGATTGTTACAAAATTACCAATCTATATTTTAGGTAAATCGCTCCCTAAAGTCAAGGAAGATATATAAAGCGGGGATTTCTTTTTTTGAAATCCCCGCTTCTCTTTTATACATTTATCAAAGCTTTATTTCTTGGCAAAAAACTCGTCAATATTCTTTATCCACTCTCCCGGTGCCATGGTTTTAAGCAGATACTTTTCCGGCTTTAAGGCAAGTACATTCATAACACTTTCTTTATCATTCTTTCCCGTAAGGAACATAACGGGAATACTTTCGGTCTTAACCTCGCTTCTTATCATCTCAAGGACTTTTGCTCCCGATATGACAGGCATCTCATAGTCAAGAAGTATGAGATCCACCTCGTTCGTGGCAAGAAATGTGATGGCATTCATACCCGAATTTGCCATAAATACGCTGTATTTTTCGGAAAGAAGGCTCTTGATCATTCGAAGCATGGTAGGGTCGTCGTCGACTATCAATATTCTCTTTTTTGCCTCGGCGATATTTCCCTTCTCCACAGCCTTATCCAGCTTAGCCGCGAGGTCCTTGACGTTTAGCGGTCTTACAAGTATATCGGTAATAAACTCTCCGGTAAGTACTCTGGTAGTTTCTTCTATCTCCTCCTGGCTTCCCACAAGAAACAGATTTATCTCATTTTCAAGCACATGATCTCTTATAAAGACCAGCAGATCCGTAGCCTTTGCTATATCCGAATCAAGATACAGTACCGCGAGTTTATAATCCGTTCCGGCCTGTGTGAGTTTATTGATCTTTGCCTCGCAAAGCATAGTCTCATAGCCTTCACTTTTAAGCCCGTTCATTATGGCATTTACCATAAATCCTTCGTTACTTGCAACGATGATAACTCTTTTATCCATGATCTATCCTTTCAACTCTTTGCTCTATAGTATTTCCAAGATTCTATCTCTGTCAAGTGCTGTTACTCTATTGCAAAGAAGTTCAAATCTTTCTTTTTCTTCCCCGGGTATTCTGTAAGCCTTAAGCATACCGATAACAGCATCTGCCGTATCGAAGTCAAAGGCGCTTACCGCTTCTTTGACGGCCTCATATCCTCCAAGAAGCTCCTCCTTTTCTATAAGAGGAAGACTGCTGTCATCATCCCCGTCAAACATCTTGGACAAAACTTCTCCGTATGACCTGTAAAGTTCCAAAAGCTTCGGCGTCAGTTCATCTACTTTCCCGGTATCTCTTTCATCCGAGCATTTTTCAAGGAAGGCAGCCTGTTCCGATAAGGCCGTGGCACCGATTATCCTTGATGAGCTCTTAAGGGCGTGAACCTTGATAGAGTAGTTTTCCAAATCGCCTTTTTTCCAAAGGCTTTCTATCGTATCCGGTCCGTCCTTAAGGGCAACGTAAAAGTCATGAAGTGCCTCTTTAAGTATATCCTCATTCATGCACCCGGCTATACCCGCCTTATAATCAAGCTTTTCCGAGTTTTTATAGAACTTTTCAAGCTCGGTCTCTTCTTTTTCCGGGATTTCTTTCCCGGATGCTTCCTCTGCCTCCGGATCGGGTGAAAGAAGCTTTTCGTCAGGAAGATACTTAGCTATCATACTTTCCATTTTATTAGTATCGATCGGTTTACTCAGATAATCGTCAAATCCGGCTTTTATAAAGTTCTCTCTTGCCCCGGATACCACATTTGCGGTAAGTATGATCACCGGGCTGTCCTTGCTTTTGTTCTCCTCTCCCATCTGCTTCATTTTCTGCAGAGTTTCGGTTCCGTCCATCTCGGGCATCCGCTGATCCATAAAGATGATATCGTATTTTGCTTCCTTCACCTTTTCAATGGCTTCCGCTCCGCTTTGTGCCGTATCTATCCTTAGCAAAGTTTCTTTAAGAAGTCCTTTGACAACAGTCAGGTTCATTGGCGTATCATCAACCACGAGAATCCTTCCGTCCGGAGCGATAAACTTACTTCTATACTCCGACATAATCTCCAGAGATTTCATATATGTCTCATTGAAATCACCGATAGGCTCTTTGCTGACAACCTTTTGGATTATCTCAAAGGAAAAATCACTACCCTCGCCGTATACGCTCTTTACCTCAAGTCTGCTTCCCATCATATCAAGAAGCTGCTTTACTATACTCATACCGAGACCGGTTCCCTCTATGGTCCGGTTTCTTGACTCCTCTATTCTTTCAAAAGGAGAATACAGCTTGCTTAAGTCCTCTTGCTTTATTCCTATACCCGTATCTTCTACCCTGACTCTCAGCGCTATCTCATCTGCAGAAAGCTCTCTGTAGGTAAAACTCATAGTAACTCTGCCCTTTTGGGTATATTTAACTGCATTGTTCAATATATTCAGGATACATTGTTTGACTCTTATTTCATCTCCAAAAAGGACATGCGGGATATTTCTGTCAACATCGACCTTAAGCTCCAGCCCCTTTTCGGATGCCTTTGAAGAGACCATATTGATAAGGTCGTTTATAACAGAACTGAGCTCGTACTCCACGGGAATGATCTCCATCTTGCCCGCTTCTATCTTTGAAAAATCAAGCAGATCGTTTATCAGAGCAAGCAAAGTCTTTCCGGAATTCTTGATATCCATGGCGTACTTTTTTATGTGCTTTTCATTGCTCTCTCTGAGGATCATCTCATCCATTCCAAGAACAGCGTTTATGGGTGTCCTGATCTCATGGGATACATTGGAGAGAAAACTCGATTTAGCCTCACTGGCAGCCTTTGCCACCCGCAGATCCTCTCGCAGTTTCTGCTCCTCTTTTATCTTGTCGATATAGGTGTTCAACTCACCAACGGTTTCATACAGCGCACCGTACAGCTCCTCTATCTCATCTCCGGTATGTATTCCGAGCCCGGCCAGTTTCTTCCCGACAAGTAACCTGCTTTCCGGGTTTTCGTCAAAGCCCTTCATAACCCAGGTCAACTTTTCTATAGGCTCGGTAAAGATTATCCTTCCAAGAAGATTTGCAAGATATACAATGGGGTGGATGATACACAAAAGCATCATTATAAGCTTTAAGTCAAAGGCAACAGCCTGGGAACTGAATGTAAACTTCTCAGCGGATTTGTCTATCTTAGCCACGGAATAAGTATCTTCAAATCCCATATCCCCGATAAAAACATTGATATTTTCCACCATGTTCTTCAAAGAAGTTTCCGAGGAATGATCCTCGCTCTCTTCCATGATCTCCTGCGTTACATCATCAGGGGCGGAACTCTTTTGCATCATTCCCGGCAGCAGGCTGTTTGCGAAAGCTGCTGCAAAAAGGCCAAGGAATATCGCTTCAACCAGAAGCACCATAAACAGCTTCTCGCTAAGACCGGCCGCTCTTTGATTCTTTCTCTGCTCCCTTATATTTTCTCTGAAAGAAAAGTCTTTTGCATTAATTCCAAGCCTCTTTAAAGCCTTTTCGGACATCCGGTTCCAGTATAAGTACATCAGAAAACATATAAGCGCCGCCTGGGGAAATACTGCCGCAAGATGCATAAGCGCAGATTTTGGATCGAATATCATAAAGACCGCCCGGCCTACCATAACAAACACAACATAGTATACGGCGGATAGAATAAGTCCTACTACAAGGGAAGACAGTATCGCACTTTTAGCAGTAACGCATCTTTTGTTCGCTCGAAGATACCCTACAGCATAAAGAGTGATAAGGTGGAGAAAAAGCAGGTAAACATTGCTCGGTGCGATCACAAGACCGCCGATAAGTATAATGGAAAAGCTGACTATGGAACTTCCGAACCCATAGAGAATAGTACAAAAAGCAAAAGGAATAAGATAAACAGAAAAAAGAGCCATGGACAAAATCATGTTATTATGTCCGACAACAAAGCAATAATAATACAGCGTAATAGACAATGCAGCGGAAAGCAGCACATAGAAATCTCTGAACCCCCTTCCTATACGCTGGTCTTTGTCAAGGGTATCCCATCTAAAGTGTTCCAGAACATTGAGCCAAACCCAGCGGAAACGGGATCTGCGCTCTATTTTATATTTCATTTTTTCGGCACGAAGGATTTCTCTGATCTCTTTTTTGTTATTTACTTCCATATCCGGAACCCCTTTCTGATCCGTAGTAAAGCAAATTGATCCCCCGAATATCTTTATAATTATAGCAAAAAAAGCGACATATCAAAACCCTATGTTGACAATCCTTTGTCAAAAAGGCTAAAATTTACTGGAATTTTCGTATTTTACAATAAAGTATAAAACAAGTATTTAAAGGAATAGATATGTTACTGTCAGTCCAGAATATCAAAGTAGAATTTGTAACCGGTATCGTTTTAAACGATGTCAGTTTCCATATTGAGCGGGGCGAAAAAGCCGCTATCGTAGGCATAAACGGAGCGGGAAAAACCACACTGCTCCGCGCTATTGTGGGGGAGCTTTCTCCCGACAGCGGACTTTCCGTTTTCGAAAAGGATTCAAGTTTCGGATACCTTGCGCAAAACGCAAATGTAAATACCGAAAACTCCATCTTCGACGAGCTTTTAGAGGTAAAGAGCGACATCATAAATATGGAAAAGCGTCTCAGGGAGTTCGAAGAAAAGATGAGCAGCGTAACAGGGGATGAGTTAAATGCTCTCCTCGAAAAGTACGAATCTCTCTCCCATTCTTTCAAGCTCTTAGGCGGCGAGACCTATATGTCCGAAGTATATGGCGTACTTACGGGTCTCGGCTTTTCGGAAGAGGATTACACCAAAAAGATCGCTACCCTCTCGGGAGGTCAAAAGACAAGAGTCGCTTTAGGTAAGATGCTCCTGCAAAGCCCGGATCTCATAATCCTTGACGAGCCTACAAACCACCTTGACTTATCTTCCATAACATGGC
>JAFPRD010000169.1:0-2596 GCA_017401005.1 Lachnospiraceae bacterium | reverse complement strand
TGTTGTTAATCTTGGATATTCATGGCTTGCGCATTCTCAGAGTCTCGGTGAGGCCCTCCTTGCCAACAAGCTTACTTATATAGGCGGATGCTTCCTGCATCTGTTTCTTCTTTTCGGTATTATTTCTCTTTGTAATATAAAACTATCCAGCTTTATAAGAACCGGAATCGTATTCATAGCTTTTCTTATGTACGGCTGTGTTCTTATGATGGGTAGAAACGGGCTGTTCTACAAATCCGTAGATTTCAAGATAGAAAACGGAGTAGGAACCCTTGTAAAAGAATACGGACCTCTTCATACGGTCTTTTACGTTTATATGATAATGATAATGGCGTTTGGCGTTGGCGTACTTATCTACGCAATGCTCTTTAGGCCGGATACGTCCGTAAGAAACCTTTACGTTCTGATCGTACTCGATGTAATAAGCGTAACCGTATTTTTCGGAAGCAGAGCGATAAGCAAGAGTATCGGTATCGATGTGGAGGCTATGCCCGCTTTTTATGTACTTGCCGAGGTCGTATTCCTTGTACTTTTCAGAAGAATCAAGCTTTACGATATTTCATCGGGTATTGCGGAAACTCTTCTTGAGGAGGGCAATGACGGAATCATCTGTTTCGACAGAAACAAAAGATTTCTTGTCGCCAACAAGACAGCTAAAAAGGCTATCCCGCCTCTTGCAAGCGCCAAAGCGGATACGCCCCTTGACAGAAACCAGTTTGAATATGAGACCATACTTAGCTGCCTGAATATCTTTTCTCATAACGAGATAATTTCGGATCCTTTTATTTTGGAGACTGAGGATAAGATATACGAGGTCACTCCTCAAAATATGTACGACGGCAAGAGAATCTGCGGATATTACCTGCTTCTTGTGGATGTTACCAAGGATCGCCAGTACAGCTTGAAGATGAAAGAGGCGGCGGAGAGGGCTATCGCGGCAGAAAAAGCAAAGAGCAGTTTCCTAGCTCAGATGTCTCATGAAATCCGAACCCCTATAAATGCTGTGCTCGGTATGAATGAGATGATCCTAAGAGAGGCGAAGGATGATGATATCATCGAATACTCGGAGAGCATTCAGGGCGCCGGAAAAACCCTGCTTTTGCTGATAAACAGTATCCTTGATTTCTCCAAGATTGAGAGCGGTAAAATGGAGATCGTTCCGGTTAAGTACAAGACAACGGATATGATCACAAACTGCCTAAACTCTGTTATGCCCAGGGCCGCGGCAAAGAGCCTTATAATTGTCAGAGAGATCGACCCGAATCTTCCGAGGGAAATGTACGGAGACGATGTGCGCTTTGCACAGGTAATAGTTAACCTCCTTACAAATGCCGTAAAGTATACGGAAAGAGGAAGCGTTACCCTTGTGATCAAGGAACATTCAAGGACTGTCAACGACATCTTTATCCGGGTTGAGGTAATAGATACCGGCATCGGAATAAAAGAAGAAGATATGGAGAAACTTTTCGAATCCTTCGGAAGGGTTGAAGAAAAGCGGAACAGAAATATCGAAGGCACGGGACTCGGAATGAGTATCGTAACGGGTCTTTTGCAGATGATGGACAGCAGGCTTGACGTTGAGAGCAAGTACGGCGAGGGATCGAAGTTCTCGTTTGTTATCAAACAGCAGATTACCGACGCAAGACCCATTGGTGATTTCGACATCAGAAGCAGTGAGAAAAAGAAAGTCACCCACCATGAGATGATAGATTTAACCGGAAAAGAGATTCTTGTCGTCGATGACAACAGTATGAACCTCAAGGTGGCTTCAAGATTTTTAAAGCTTGCGGGAGTATCGGCGGATATCGCTTTCTCGGGACCCGAAGCTATAGAAAAAGTCAAGGCAAAGCGCTACGATATGATTTTCCTCGATCATATGATGCCAAAGATGGACGGACTTGAAACTTTGGCTCTTATGAGAGAAAACAAATTGCTTGACAATTATACAAAGGTTATCGCCCTTACGGCTAACGCCATAATCGGCGCAAGAGAGACATATCTCCAGGCGGGATTTGACGATTACCTTTCCAAGCCCATCGATATAAAGGGACTTGATGATATACTTCGTAAACATTTTGGTTAACAGCAGTAAGAGAGGATTTATTAAATGGCACGTAAAGAATCAATAACAATCGACATGATACTTGATACAGCTTTCGGGATGGTTAAGACCGACGGCATAGAAAACGTTACCGCAAGAAAGGTTGCCGCGGCTGCCGGATGCTCCACACAGCCCATCTTCAGAGTTTACAAGAATATGGAAGAGCTCCAGAGAGCGGTTTACGAAAAGAGTATCACATACTTCCTCGATTACTATAAGGCTTTCGAGAAAAAGAGCAATGTTCCCTTTACCAATTTAGGGCTTGCTTACATCACATTTGCAAGAGAAGAAAAGAATTACTTTAAGCTTCTTTTCCTCGGCGGATTTTCCGGTGGCAAAAGCATGTACGAGCTCTTAAACGGCGAGGACGGAAATGTTGTTAAGGAGATTAACCTTGCAAGAACAATGGGATGCTCCAACCCCGGACACATGTTTATGAAAATGTGGATCTTTATTCACGGTGCGGCCTGCATGACCTTGTCGGGCGACTTCGAC
>JAFPRD010000168.1:0-3126 GCA_017401005.1 Lachnospiraceae bacterium | reverse complement strand
TATTTATGCTTTTCTTTTTGCTGCCCCCTTTGCTTTTATTCCCTATATCATCTCTTCGGTTTTCAAAAGGAAGAACGCAAGATTTGTTATACTGCTGATCTTTTTAATCTTCTATACTTTGATCTTTGCTACCGAGCTGTTTTCAAAAGCTTTTTTCAGGACGTATATGTCCATTGAATCCATTCTTTACGGCGGAAAGGGAATCTTTACGGACTTTGCCTTGGAGACGCTGCAGTTTGTCGGAAAAAGATTCTATCTGGTTCTTCTGCTTTTACTTCCCCTTGCCGGTTTTATTCTTTTGAAAGTATTTAAAAAGATTCTGACAGGCCCTCCCTACGCATATTCAAGGCTTTTGTCCTTAGGTTTATGCCTTTTTGGCTTTTTCGCTGCTATTTGCCTTGTTTACTTTGACGAGAGCGCAAAAATTCTCTATACGGAGAACTACGATTTTGACACATCCGCGGAAAGCTTCGGTATCTCCACCGCATTCAGGCTTGATGCGAAAAATATAATATTTGGAGATAAAGGAAATGATTCTTTTGAAGTTATCGCTGACGAAAGTTTAATTGCTGATGCAGAAACAGATAACGACTCTCTTTCTTCCGGCATTGCAAATACAGAAAACACAGAAAGCATTGAAACTAATGGTGATACGGAAAATTCCGAGCAGATAGAATACGGAGATAATACCTGGGATATTTCCGATTCAGTTATAGAGATTAAAGAAATCGAGAATCTTTCAGAAGCTGAGCCCGAGGAAATCGTCTATGGAAAGCACGATTGCGGCATCGACTTTTCACTTCTTGCGGAGAGCGAAACTGACTCTGCTTTTAAATCGATTGATAATTATATCGCATCTCTTGAGCCTTCTTCCGAGAATGAATATACCGGAATCTTCAAAGGCAAAAACCTGATATTTATTTCAGCGGAAGCCTTCAGCGCAGAAGTTATTGACGAAGAGTTCACTCCCGCCCTTTACAGACTTGCCACAAAGGGAATAAACTTTACAAACTATTATCAGCCCGTCTGGGGCGGAAGTACATCCACCGGCGAATATTCCAATCTGACCGGCCTTATCCCTGCATGGGGCGTCGCAAGTATGAAAAAGACCGCGGATAAAAATATGTACTACACAATGGGAAATTTCCTGCGCAGAGAAGGATACTATTCAAGAGCTTTTCACGGGCACGATTATAAATACTACGGCCGCGACCTAACTCACGAAAATATAGGATATGATCTATATCTCGGCAGAGGAAACGGACTTGAGGATTTTATAAAGAATCAGTGGCCCGAAAGCGATCTCGAAACTGTGCATGCCACAATAGATATGTATATTGACGAGTCTCCTTTTTCCGTATACTACATGTCAATCAGCGGTCACACCTACTATAACTGGCGCGGTAATGCCATGAGTTACAAAAACAAGGATAAAGTAAAGGGCCTTAACGTGCCGGATCCTATAAAGTGCTATATAGCCTGCAATCTTGAATTTGAATACTCCATGGAATACATGCTTGAATGCCTTGAAGAAAAAGGGCTTTTGGACGATACCGTTATCGTTATCGCCAACGATCATTATCCCTTTGGTCTTGAAAGCGAATCGAGCGCTACGTACAAAAACGCTTTAGGCGACCTGTATGGCTATGATTACACAACTCCCTGGGAAAGAGACCATAACAGGCTTATAATCTGGTGCGGCTCATTGGAAAACGAGGAGCCTATTATAGTTGACGAGCCTGTTTACAGCCTTGATATAGTCCCTACCTTGGCCAACCTTTTCGGCGTAGATTTCGATTCCAGACTCTACGTAGGAAGAGATGTATTCTCTGATTCCGAACCTTTGGTTATCTGGGCTAATTATAACTGGATGACTGATAAAGCCTGTCAAACTGGCGGAAAAACCACTGTTTTTGAAGGATATGAAGATGAAGTTGATTCTGCTTATATAAAACGGATAAGTTCTGCTGTTGCCAATAAATTTAGCTTTTCAAAAAAAGTCATTGAGAATGATTATTATGATCATCTTTTTGCAGGTACAGAAGAATAAAGTTTATACTCTCTTAATTTGCAAAAATAGCGCCTTACAGTTATAATTAATGTTTGACTGACATCGGGGGATTATTAAAAAATCAAACATTTCAGGAGTTAACATGGACTTAAATTCAAAATCCGCAAGACTTGGTATCGATATCGGCTCAACCACAGTTAAAATCGCGGTTTTAGATGATGATAATAATATTCTCTTCTCAGATTACAGAAGACATCACGCAAATATAAAAGAGACTTTAAAAGATCTCATTTCGCTTGCGCTTTCTAAGCTCGGAAATATTACTGTATACCCTGTGATCACAGGTTCCGGCGGTCTTAATATCGCAAAACACTTAGGAGTACCCTTTACCCAGGAAGTAATTGCTGTTGCTACTTCTCTTCAGACTCTCGCTCCCAAGACAGATGTCGCAATTGAACTTGGAGGCGAAGACGCCAAGATCATCTACTTTGAGGACGGTAATGTAGAACAGCGTATGAACGGTATCTGCGCGGGCGGTACCGGCTCTTTTATTGACCAGATGGCATCCCTGCTTCAGACAGATGCTACCGGTCTTAATGAGTATGCCAAAAACTATAAATCCCTTTATACGATAGCCGCAAGATGCGGCGTTTTCGCAAAGACCGATATCCAGCCCCTTATTAATGAAGGCGCTACCAGCGAAGACCTTGCTGCATCAATATTCCAGGCTGTTGTTAACCAGACTATTTCCGGTCTTGCCTGCGGAAAACCCATCAGAGGTCATGTTGCTTTCTTAGGCGGTCCTTTACACTTCTTAGACCAGTTAAAAGCCGCATTCATAAGAACATTAAAGCTTGATGACGAGCATATTATTGATGCGGATAACTCTCATCTTTTTGCTGCTATAGGTTCCGCATTAAACTACGATAAAAACGTTTCTTTCCTTTTAGAGGATATGGCCGGTAAATTATCCGGCGATCTTAAGATGGAATTTGAAGTCGAGCGTATGGAACCTCTCTTTGCATCCAAAGAAGAGTTCGCTGCCTTTGAAGAGAGACATTCAAAAGCCAAAGTAACCAAAGGTGATTTGGCTTCATATAAAGGAAATGCTTTTT
>JAFPRD010000167.1:0-1531 GCA_017401005.1 Lachnospiraceae bacterium | reverse complement strand
TTTCAGCCTGCAAATTGCCATCCCCGGGGTTTTCTTTTTTCTTTTCAAATACCTGGTTTAACTCGCAAAGAAATATTTCCGGCGAGAGAAAGACGTTTGCACCCTGGCCGATAAGTCCGTTGCAGCCGTCGCTGAGACGGTCGGTTATCCTGCCGGGTACCGCAAAAACCTCGCGGCCTTGCTCTAAGGCCATATCCACTGTTATAAGGGTTCCGCTTTTTTGCCTTGCTTCTATAACGACAACAGCATCCGAAAGCCCGCTGACTATACGGTTTCTGGGAGGGAAATTGGAAGCGATGGCAGGATATCCCGGAGGGTAGGACGAGATGATGCATCCGTTTTCTTTTAATTTATCGTAAATCTGTCTGTTGGAGGGAGGGTAACAGATATCCGCGCCGCAACCGAGGACTCCGCAGGAAGTGCCGCCGGCATCTAACGCAGCCTTTTGGGCTATACCGTCTATACCTCTTGCAAGGCCGCTTATTACCTGAACGCCGCTGCGCCCCAAGTATTCACCTAAAGAGGCGGCAATGTAGCGGCCGTAATCTGAACAGTCTCTGGCTCCGATCACGGCTACCGAAGGAATGTCTTCCTCCGGCAGTTTTCCGTAATACCAAAGGCCCAGGGGCGGATCGGAGATTTTTTTAAGTCTTTCGGGATACCCGGGATCGTAGATAGATATAAATGAGGGGGGCTCATCGTTACTTTCTGCGAAGTCCTGAATATTCATCAACTTATCGTATTGCTTTCTGGGGAGAATGCCTGTAAAATCTTCCGGATCCGCTTCGAATATTTTCTTTGCGTTTCCGAAATGCTCGATTAATTTGATACCGAGTCTCCCGTTAAGATTTGGATTTAAACAGAGTCTTCGAATGAAGCTGTTTTCAGAATTTGTATTCATAAAAAAATCCCCCGATCTCGCCCAAAGGCTAAGCGATATATTAACTTCTCATTCGCAAAAAGGTCAATACGTAAAAGAGTACAAGAATTGAGGGGGCAAATTGTAGAAGGTGCATAAAAAAATTGGTATAAAATGCCGGTAAACCCTTGTGGTTGACGCATCGAAAGCAGGCGCAAACCCTCTTGTCTTAATGCGCTTTTTGTTATATACTAAATGTTGTGTTTCATTAAGAAATAATAATACATAGAGGTGAATAAAAATGGCACTTTTAGAGCAGTGGCGCGAAGTAGCGTACAACGAACATATTGATCAGAAAAAGCTTCAGGCCCTTTGGTCCAGATACTTCCAGGATGAAAAAGAAATCTATTCTCAGCTTCTTAAGAATCCCGATGAAGTTGTAAGCGGATCTGTTAAGGAACTTGCTGAAAAGTATAATGTTACGGTTATGACTATGACCGGATTCCTTGACGGAATCAATGACAGCCTTAAGGAAAAGAACCCTATTGAAGAGATGGAAGAGGACACTCAGGTTCAGCTTGGTTTTGATAAAGCCCTTCTTTACAAGAACATGGTCGGCGCAGATGCTGACTGGCTTTACAATCTTCCCGAGTGGGAGGCAATCTTCGATGA
>JAFPRD010000166.1:0-5649 GCA_017401005.1 Lachnospiraceae bacterium | reverse complement strand
TGAGCCAGGATCAAACTCTCATGTTGAAAAGTTTTTTCCTAACCAGTTTAAACTGGCTATTTATCCATTAACATTTACTGTTATTTGGGTTGATCTTTTAAGATCTGTTCTCTGAATTATTCACGTCTTAAGTTCTCAGATAAAACCTTAAGACTTGGAATGTGTTCAGGGTTGCATTGCTGTTCAGTTATCAAGGATCATTTCGTTTTTGCTGTGCCGTTCTCGGCGACAGCTCACTTAGATTACCACCTTAGGAGATTAATGTCAACAACTTTTTTCAAAAAATATAAAAAAAATTCTTCATGCAGAGGGCAATGCCCTATATCTGTGCCTTTCCGGCGAGTATGTTCTTATAATCTTCAAGATTTTTCTTAAGAAGTACGGGGATATCCAATTCGTAGGGGCAGCGTTTCTTGCAGGCTCCGCAGCCTGTACACTTCTCAATCTTCATCATTTCCTGCTGCCAATACTCGCCGAGAAAGCCTTCCGAAGGGGATCTTCTTATAAGCTGAGACATTCTGGCGCACTGGTTTATCTGTATTCCTACGCTGCAGGGCGCGCAATATCCGCATCCCCTGCAAAAATCTCCCAAAAGTTCAAGTCTTTCTTTCTCTATAAAAGCTTTGATCTCATCTGTCATCTTTACATCTCTCTTAAAGAATGACAGCCACTCGTCCAGCTCTTTTTCCCTTTGTACTCCCCAGATAGGCAGCACATTGTACTCGCTCATAAAAGCCATACATGCATCCGAATTAGTAAGGAGTCCGCCCGATAAGCCCTTCATGGCTATAAATCCCATTCCGGCTTTTTCACAAGCTTTTACAAGTCTGACATCTCTGTCGGTTGCAAGATAGCAAAAAGGAAACTGCAGCGTTTCATACAGGCCGCTCTCTACAATTTCTTCGGCTATTCCGATCTTGTGCGCAGTAATTCCTATATGTTTTACTTTCCCCTGCTTTTTCGCCTCAAGCATTGCCTCGTACATGCCGGTTCCGTCCCCCGGTTTATAACATTGAGGCACGCAGTGGAACTGATAAATATCAAGATAATCCGTGCGAAGATTTGTAAGTGTAGTCTCTAAATCCTTCCAAAAATCCTCTGGAGTCTTAGCCTGAGTTTTCGAAGCAATATAGACCTTTTCTCTCATCCCCTCAAAAGCTTTACCAACTTTAATCTCGCTGTCGGTATAAGCTCTCGCGGTATCGAAAAATGTCATTCCGCCTTCGTATGCTTTGCGCAATAAAGAAACTGCACTGTCCGTATCAATTCTTTGAATGGGCAGTGCACCGAATGCATTCTGAGGTGTTTTGATTCCTGTCTTACCTAATGTGATTTCTTTCATAGCAGTACCTAATTGAGCTGAATAGTTGTGATTTCCGTGTCATTTGCAATAACATACCTGTATGCTTTGTCCGTAGGGAGCATAACACCTACCGTGCTTTCAAACGAACCTTCAAACTTTGTCTTACCGTCATAAGTTTTTATAAGGCACTCCGCATCGTTATATATAACGAAGTCGTTTTTCTCGAAAAATACATCCGCATATTCCGTGTTAAAGTAGAAATTGCCCGTAAGCGCGCCCTTGGCGTCGTAAACATCCATACGATATTTGTATTCCTCTTTGTCGGAGCTTACTATTATTCCCAGATGTCCGCTGCCTGAATAAACGGACCTGATTTCCTTATCCGCATACTCAAGATACTCCGTTTCGGGGCTGGGCTGTTCGTCTCCCGTATAGAACATAAGCCTGTTGTCTGCGACAGCGTATGCGCAGCTGTTACTTAAAAAGCCCACTTCTGCGACTATCGTGTCAGTATAGTCATGCCCTCCTACAAGATAATCCTTATAGTTGTCCCCAACAGGGCCAAAATTATAAAACGCCACTGTCGTTTTTACTGTTCCCGCATCTACATATATATAAGAAACTGCGAGCATCTTTCCGTTGGGAGACAGCGCAAGCGCCGCAGGATACCCGCTTCCCGACATATGTGCCTGTCCGCTGTAGAGAAGATTTCCCGCAGAATCGTATGTGTCGATATACGTGACGTTTGTGTCGTAAATTACAACCGTAGAGTTTCCATTTTCCGAGACTACTACATTCCTGATCGGCATTGTGGTGGAAATCTTGCAAAGCTGGCGCTGTTCGTCAAGGATATAGATATCCCTTCCGTTGTAGTTACCTATTCCAACAACGCTCCCTTCGGCATCCATCGTAATATCCTGAATTTCGTATGTCTGGTTCCAGGGAACATTTCCGCTTGCGTCTGTAAGATGTGCACCGTCTTTACTGTATGTAAGTATAGAAGACCCAAGGCGCATATCCGACGCATCGGATGCCTTTGTCCTCTCTACTGTGTTTACCACCGTATATGAGGTGTAAACATGATTGACATATTGAAGGCGGATAATAATTGCCACAACCGCAGCTGCAGCAATTATTAAAAGCGCCCTGTAAAGATTCTGGACCCTGTATATTCGGATTTTGTCTTTGTAATCACGGCTCGAGCCGTCGTCCCTACTGTTAAATATAGACATATTCTTATTCGAATGCGTATACAGTTACTGTATCGTATACGCGCGCATCCTCATCTTCGCCTCCAAAAACGCATGAAGGGAAATTATCGTGGTGAATGGTATCGGGATAGTACTGTGTCTCAAGGCAAAGACCGCTTCTCTTCTCGTAGTGGTATCCCGTCTTTCCGTCTTCGGGAGTGATAAAGTTTCCTGCGTAGAACTGTACTCCGGGAAGGTCTGTGTAAACCTTCATAACTCTTCCGCTCTTTGCAGCCCAAACAGTCGCACACTGTCTGAGCTTTCCGTCGTATCCGTCGATGCAGAAGTTGTGGTCATATCCGCCGGCAAGTTTCAATTGCTCGAAGTCCTTGTCAATATCGTCCCCAACTCTCTTGCGGGTAGTAAGATCCATAGGAGTCCCCGCTACCGGTGCGATCTCTCCGGTAGGAATGGATCCAGGAATCGTAGGTGTATAGTTTGCACACTTAAGCTCGATTTCATGATCAAGGATATTTCCCGAATCATGTCCGTCAAGGTTAAAGTATGTATGATTCGTAAGATTAAGAATGGTAGGCTGATCCGATGTACCGTGGTAGTGAAGCTTAAGTTCATTATCATCGGTAACGGTGTATGTAACCGAAACATCCTTATTTCCGGGGAATCCTAAAGTTGCAGGATCATAGATTGAGAATGTGACGCTGTTGTCAGTAGTTTCAGCATCCCAGACTCTTTTATGGTATCCCAGTTCAAAGTGGCTGTGAAGGTTATTGGGGCCATCGTTCACGTCAAGCTCATAATTCATTCCGTCGATTTCGTATGATGCGTTTCCGATACGGTTGGCGCTGGGGCCGACTGTTGCTCCGAAGAAGCTGGGATTCTTGTAATATCTGTCCGCGGACTCGTATCCAAGTACGATATCCTGAAGGTTTCCGGACTTATCCGGTACCCAAAGTTCTACAAGGATAGCGCCAAGATTTGTAACCTTAGCCTTCATCCCGTTTTTGTTTGTGATGGTATAAAGATGAAGATCTCTTCCATCACGGCTCTTTCCAAAGCTTTCCTGTGTAACTGCCATAATTCCCTCCAATTTTTTATTACTTCCGGATAAACTCCGTATCCGGTTAAAGTTCAACTCTTCCGTCAAGAGCCCTCGATAGAGTCACCTCGTCGATGTATTCGAGGTCTCCTCCCACGGGTACTCCGCTGGCGATCCTCGTCACCTTGATACCCATTGGTTTTAAAAGCTTGCTGATGTACATAGCTGTAGTTTCGCCTTCAAGGCTGGAATTGGTAGCAAGTATAACCTCATCCACGTCCTCAGCGCATCTTTCTACGAGCTCTTTTATCTTAATGTCGCCGGGGCCGATTCCGATCATAGGCGAAATGGCTCCGTGCAGTACATGATACACACCTTCGTACTTTCCGGTCTTTTCATACGCCGCAAGATCCCTGCTGTTTTCCACCACCATAATTAACCTATGGTTACGGTTTTGATTGGCGCATATCGGGCACATATCGTTATCTGTAAGAGTAAAACACTTGCTGCAGTATCTGACATTGGCCTTAGCCTCCATCATCACATTCGCAAGCCTGTTTACCTTATCCGCCGGCATACCTATCAGATGAAAAGCAAGCCTCTGGGCGGATTTGTTTCCGATTCCCGGAAGGGCCGCAAGTTCATCCACAAGTTTGTTGATATATCCGCTGTAGAGCTCCATCAGAAGGATAATCCTCCGGTCATCTTGCCCATCAGCGCAGCGCTGGCTTCATCAGCCTTTCCCATTGCCTCGTTCAATGCGGCAACAATAGAATCCTGAAGAGTTTCGATATCTTCGGGATCTACGATTTCGGGATCAAGCTTGATTCCAAGTATTTCTTTGCTTCCGTTTACCTTTGCTTCAACGGCGCCGCCACCTGCGGTTCCGATAAATTCCTTTGTCTCAAGTTCCTTTTGACTTTCCTCCATCTGGCGCTGCATACGCTGTGCCTGTTTCATGAGGTTTGCATAGTTTCCGGGCATTCCTCCGCCGGGAAATCCGCCTCTTTTAGCCATTTTGTCAGTCCTCCTCGTCTATTTCTGCTTTTATTAATTCTCTGAGATCAATGGTTCCGCTTTCGAACTCGTCATTGGTTGCGGCCTCACTGATTGAAAATACTATTTCTTTTCCGCTTACGTCATTAAGACACTGGGAAAGTTTTGATTTTCCGGGCTCGGCGATAAGTCTCTCACTGGAAAGATCTCCGGCGTCAAATTTTATAAGCAGATTGCCGTTATTGTCAAGGGACGGCTTTGCTCTTTCAAGCGCCGCAGCGATTGGGAGATCGTTGGAAAAATTCCCGATAACCTTTTTCCAGTTTGCAACGATCTTTTTAACATCATCGGGTACCGATTTGGGAAGTACCTGCTTCGGCTTAGGCTCTGCGACTGCTTTTGGAGCGCCTTCTGCGCTTGCTGTCACAACAAAATTACCTTCCGCAAGCTGTTTTTCAACCGCATCGATCCGTCCGAGTATTGCGGCATTATCCTTGTCCATAGCCGGCTTGCAAAGTCTGATTATCGCAATTTCCACAAGCACTCTCTTTTGAGATGCGTAGCGTATCTGGTTCGCAAGGTCGGAAAAAATATGTATAAAGCGGATGATCTGCTCTCTTTTTGCAAGCTGTGCCTCTTCTTTCAGCCTTGCGAGATTGTCCGTAGACATATCAACAACATCTTCAAGGCCATCGGATGTCTGCACAAGCATCAGGTTTCGCAGATACCAAGTAAAGTCGATGATAAACTGGGTAAGCTCTCTTCCTTGGGTAATAACCTCATCTAAGAGGGCTATCGCTGAATGTACATCTCCGTCTATGCAGCTTCTGAGGAGTCTGCTGAAGACTTCAGTATCAACGGCTCCGAGAACGTCAAGAGCCATGTCGTAGGTAAGCTCTTCCCCTAAGTGAAAGGCAATGCACTGGTCAAGAAGGCTGAGGGCGTCTCTTAGTGATCCGTCCGCCGTCTTTGCGATATAGCGGATTGCCTTGTCTTCAACCTTGACGTTTTCCTGCTCCATAAGGTCTTTAAGCCTTGCCGCGATAGTGTCAATGGATATTCGTCTGAAGTCATACCTCTGACACCTTGAAAGAACCGTGATG
>JAFPRD010000165.1:0-8311 GCA_017401005.1 Lachnospiraceae bacterium | reverse complement strand
GAAGCGAGCTTACCTTCGTAGATCTGCTCTCCTTCTCTGGTGATACGTATGAGACAGTTCCTCTCGAAGTATCCGTCCATAACCTTCGCACCGGCGATATTTCCGATAGCAGAAGCCTTGAATATCTGTCTTACCTCGGCATGTCCGATCACCTTTTCCTCGAATACCGGATCGAGCATTCCCTTCATTGCCGCCTCGATCTCTTCGATAGCCTGGTAGATGACCTTATAAAGTCTGATCTCAACGCCTTCGCGCTCGGAAAGAGCCTTGGCCTGTGCATCGGGACGAACGTTAAATCCGATGATGATAGCGTTTGAAGCACTGGCAAGTGAAACGTCGGACTCATTGATAGCACCAACGCCGCCGTGGATG
Source organism: Lachnospiraceae bacterium (assembly GCA_017401005.1). Classification (GTDB taxonomy): domain Bacteria; phylum Bacillota; class Clostridia; order Lachnospirales; family Lachnospiraceae; genus AC2028. Next base: position 7,939 of record JAFPRD010000165.1, on the reverse strand, counting down.
CACTTAACTACTACTTCATCATTTGAAAGCTTTGTAAGGGATTCCTTAACTGCCTCAACAGATCCCTGAACATCAGCCTTAACGATGATATTAAGCTCCTTGAGGTTACCTTCCTTGATCTTGGAGAAGAGGTCCTCAAGGCTCATGCGGCCCTTGATCTCCTCAAGCTTCTTAGCCTTGTTTTCAGCCTTATAGGTCTCTGCAAACTGTCTTGCAGTCTTATCGTTCTCATGTGCAAGGAATACCTCACCTGCCTCGGGTACATCGGAAAGTCCAAGGATCTCAACGGGCGTTGAAGGAGTTGCTTCCTTTACGCGGCGTCCCTTATCGTCGATCATAGCTCTTACCTTACCGTAAGCAGCTCCGGCGGATATAAAGTCTCCAACGTGAAGAGTACCCTTCTGTACAAGTACTGTTGCGACAGGTCCGCGTCCTTTATCAAGCTCTGCCTCGATAACAAGACCTCTTGCGGTTCTGTTGGGGTTAGCCTTAAGCTCAAGTACGTCAGCGGTAAGAAGGATCATATCAAGGAGATTGTCGATTCCTTCTCCTGTCTTAGCGGAAACGGGAGCAAATACTGTACTTCCGCCCCAGTCCTCTGAAATGAGCTCGTACTCTGAAAGCTCCTGCTTTACTCTGTCGATATTTGCAGAAGGCTTATCGATCTTGTTGACAGCAACGATGATCTCAACGCCTGCTGCCTTTGCATGGTTGATAGCTTCTACGGTCTGAGGCATAACACCGTCATCAGCAGCTACAACGAGGATTGCGATATCTGTAGAGTTCGCACCTCTCATACGCATCGCTGTGAATGCTTCGTGTCCGGGAGTATCGAGGAAAGTGATTGTTCTTCCCTGTACATCAACTGTATATGCACCGATAGCCTGGGTAATACCGCCGGCCTCTTTATCGGTAACCTTTGTCTTCCTGATAGCGTCAAGGAGTGAAGTCTTACCATGGTCAACGTGACCCATAACGCAGACAACGGGAGGTCTGTCCTTAAGAAGAGAAGCATCCTCCTCATCCTCTTTAAGGAGCTCTTCGATAATATCAACCTTAACCTCGTGCTCGCAAAGGATCTCGTACTCCATTGCGATAGTCTCCGCATCCTCAAATGAGAGCTCATCGTTTAAGGTAACCATCTTTCCTGCAAGGAAAAGCTTCTTAACGATGTCAGCGGGACGCTGCTTCATCTTCTCAGCGAGATCTTTGATGGTGATGGTATCGGGAAGGGTGATAACCTTGATAACTTCCTCTACAACTTCAACCTTCTTCTCGGGCTTGATGAATCTTCCTGCGCGCTTAACCTCGTTCTCTTCCTCAAAGGCTATATCCTTGCGTCTGTCTCTGTCTTTGCCCTTGTCTCTTCTTCCTCCACGGGACTTGTCGCCGACTTCAGCGGGCGCTGCCTGGTTCTGGAAGCCTTTTTGATTCCTATTTTCTCCAAATCCAGCTCCCGGTCTTTCATTAGGTCTGCCATCTCGACCACTATTATTAAAGCCACGGCCAGGGCCTGGATTGCTATTGCCGTTCCTGTTATTCCCCTTAAAGCCTTCCCCTTGCGGCCTGAAAGGTTTTTGACCATCGTTTTTAACTTTGCCATTAACAGCACCTCCTCTGTTGTTTGCAAATCTGTCTGATGCGGGACGGGTACCGGCTCCCTGGCGGTCTGCGCCTCTGCCGGCAGCCTGTGCGCCACCTCCATTTACGAATCCCTTCTGAACGTTTTCCTTAACCGGAGCAGTATTTTCCTTAACAGGTGCCTGTGCGGCATTAACTGCAGGAGCAGCTTCCTTTACAGCGGGAGTACTCTCATGAGGCTTCTTAGGCTGGAATCCCTTATTCTCGGGAACCATAGCTACGCTGGGAGTAGGTGAAGGAGGGGTAAGGGGCTTGATCCTTCCCACAGGCTGCTGAGGTCTTGACTGATTATAGCCACCCTGTCCGCCGGGTCTTCCTCCGCCCTGCTGATTCTGAGGTCTTCCGTTTCCGGGACGAACCTTATCGTTAAGTACGATACTGATACGAGGCTTTTTCTTGGGCTGATCCTGAGATGACTGCTGGGACTGTTTACCCTGAGGCGGTGACTGCTTTGCGGGCGCCTTTTCCTCAGTCTGAGGCTGCTTTGCGGGTGCCTTTTCCTCTGCCTTATTATCTGCCTTGGGAGCGTTTTCAGTCTTTTCAGGCTTCTTTTCGCTCTTATTATCGGCCTTCTTTTCACTTTCAGCCTTGTCAGATGCCTTAGAAAAATACTTTTTTATTTCTGCTATCTGATCTTCATCGAGTCCGCTTGATGATGTTGTTGCGTTAAAGCCCTTCTGAGCGCACACAGCAAGTACATCTTTGCTTTCTACTCCGAGATCCTTTGCTATTTCATGTATCCTTTTTTTTGCCATATTCAAAACATCCTTTCGATCATTCTTCCATTAAAGTAACAAGTTTTCCGGCAAACCCCGATTCCGTAACGGCGATAGAAGCTCTCGTTTCCTTGCCGATGGCGTGTCCGATGCTCGCTTTAGTTCCCCAGATCTTAATATCAACTCCGTAATATGTACATTTGTCGTTAAAAAGCTTTCTGGTTCCGTCCGAGGCATCTTTTGCCACAATAACAAGTTTAGCCTTACCGCTTCGTATGGCGTCCAAAACCTGATCTTCACCGCTTGTAAGATTTCTTCCTCTGTAGGCTAAGCCAAGCAGGGAAAGAGCTTTTTCTTCATTGTTCAAGATTTTCAAGCTCTCCTTTCAGTTTTAAAACTGTTTCCTCAGGTACGCTTTCCTTAAAAGACCTATCCAGACCTTTTCTCTTGAAAGCAAGATTAAGGCACTTTGCATTTTTACAGATATAAGCGCCTCTTCCGTTTTTCTTTCCGCTTTCGTCGAGTTCGTACACACCTTCGCAGCTTCTTACTATCCGGATCAGTTTATTCTTTTCCTTTTTTTCGCCACAGCCTATACATACTCTGGCAGGAATCTGTTTTGCCATTTATTTCCTCTTACTTTATACTTCGTCAGGATTCTCTTCAGAGTACTCCTCATCGTACTCTTCCTCATCATCATAAAGATAATCTTCATAACGGAATCCGGGAGCGTCCTGAGCCTGTGACTCAGACTTGATATCAATCTTATAGTTGGTAAGCTTTGCTGCAAGTCTTGCGTTCTGGCCTTCCTTACCGATGGCAAGTGAAAGCTGATCGTCGGGAACTACAACCTTAGCGGACTTTTCATCAGGATCCGCAAATACCGCTACAACGGTAGCAGGTGAAAGCGCATTCTGAACAAGTCTTCCGGGATCCTCATCCCAGTTAACGATATCGATCTTCTCTCCGCCGAGTTCATCAACGATTGCATTTACTCTCGCGCCGTTCATACCTACGCAGGCACCAACGGGATCAACATTTTCATTGTTGCTCCATACAGCGATTTTGGTACGGCTTCCGGCCTCACGGGCAATGCTCTTTATCTCAACTGTTCCGTCAGCGATCTCGGTAACTTCCTCTTCGAAAAGTCTCTTAACGAGTTCCGGATGAGTGCGGCTTACGTTGATGCGAGGTCCCTTTGTTGAGCTCTTTACATCAAGTACATAAACCTTTACTCTCTGGCCGATACGGAAAGTCTCGCCCTCTGCCATCTCACCTTCAGCGAGGATAGCGTCTGCCTTTCCGAGGTTAAGGGATACGTTCTTGCCGATGATTCTCTGTACGATACCGGTAACAACGTTCTTCTCCTTTTCAAAGTACTGATTGAAGATTACGTTTCTCTCTTCTTCTCTGATCTTCTGAACGATAACCTGCTTAGCGTTCTGCGCTGCGATACGTCCGAATTCCTTGGACTTGATCTCAACATTGATAACGTCTCCGACCTTAGCCTTCTTGGAGATCTTCTTTGCATCCTCGAGGCTGATCTGAGTATTCTTGTCCGCAACGTCAGCGCTGGTTTCAACGACCTCTTTCTCAGCATATACGAGATAATCGCAGGTCTCACGGTCTATCTCAACGTGCACATTCTCGCTTGATCCGAAGTTCTTCTCGCAAGCCTGCATAAGTGAATTCTCGATAGCATCGAGAAGTACGTCGCGGCTTATGCCTTTCTCTCTCTCAAGCAGGTTAAGTGCTTCCATCAGTTCTGTGTTCATAGTTTTTTCTTTTTTCCTCCGTAATTCATATATTCAGTTTTTTTGTAACCTTAAATAAATTGTCCTAGTGACGCGGGCCTAGCTCGTGAGTGTTCTTCGAGCATCGCTTCTCAGCTATGGGTCCTCGAAGCAGCGGTACTAAACTCGCATAAATGCTCGTTAAGTGCCGGCCTCGGACACATTGCTCTCAGAACAGCTCACTACGCTCTCCCGCTGTAATTAATAATTTTATTTAGAAGTCAAGTTTCAATCTTATTATAGCTATGTCCTTACGTGAGAATATTTTCTCAACGTCGTCAATAGAAACTACTATATTGTCGTGGTCAAAGGATTTGAGGATTCCTTCGAAATCCTTGGTGCCGTCCTGGGGTTTGTAGAGTTTGATCTCGACTTCTTCGCCGATAGAGTACTCTAGGTGGCGATCCTTTTTAAGGGTACGGCCGAGGCCGGGGCTGGATACTTCCATAATGTAGGCTTCATCTATGAAGTCATCTTTGTCCAGCGCATCCGAAAGAGCTCTGCTGACGTTCTCGCAATCTTCGATATTAACGCCGCCGTCTTTGTCTATGTATGAACGAAGGTAATAATCGCTTCCTTCTTTTACATACTCGACATCGTAGATCCTGACTCCGTACTGCTCTGCAATAGGGCGAAGGAGCTCTTCTGTCTTTGCTTCATAATCACTGCTTTTACTCATTTAGTCTTCCTTTTTTTGCCGAAAGCCGGCGATTTGGCTTCTGCGCTAAAAAAGAGTGGCTCGCAAGCCACTCTCAATAGTTACCATAATTTACATAACTTATATTACGCTTTAAATATGCAAAAGTCAACATAAAATATGGATTTTTTCAGTTTTTTCAAGCCTTTTTACAGATCTTTACTGATTATACTCAGTACCCTTTATATGCTTTCCTCCGATTTTCAGAGCTCCCATTGATACTTTGGCACTTATCTTAGCGCTTTCGATGGTATCGGAATCAATCTCAACGTTTCCGAGGCTGCACTTTGCAGTAATCTTTTCAAAGTTTCCAAACACTTCGATATTACCAAGTTCAGAAGTAAACTCTCCTTCCTCGAAGTCGGTATTTTTAAGTTCAATATTACCCATATCGGTATCGGCGTTAATATCTTTTGCCGTAACATCTGTCAGTTCGATGTTACCTGCGTCGGAAGAAATATTGGTATCTCCTACCTTTGAATCGCTGATCTCAACATTGCCGGCATCAGTCTTTATACTTAACTTTTCGGATTTAATATTGTCAAAAATAACATTTCCCGCATCCCCGTCAATATTAATCTTTTCAAAAGTAAAACCTGAAACCCTCATATCACCTGCGTCAAAATTGGTCTCAAGATCACCGAGCTTTGTTCCTTCGGGAACATAAATAACCATCTGGTATCCGTCCTTAGGGAATCTGAGTCCGGCGTTTCCTATAAAATTAACAGGGAATTTAACGGTTACTTTTAATTTCTCATCCTCAACATTAAAATCAACATTTACATTTTCAGGGAACTTATACATGTATCCAAAATCGTTTCCCTTCTCTATCCTAAGAGAAACCACATCCGAGTTAACCTCTATGTCCTTAAAACTCTCCAGTTTTCCCTCTACTTCTTCAAATTCTTTATTCATGGCCATAAGATCAAACCTTCCGCTTTTAAATCCGTTAAATCTTCTTCCGATAACCAAAGCGATGACGATTGCGGTTAACGTAAACATTATAACAATTGCTATTGTTTTGAGTGCTTTCATATCCTTACTCCTTATTTAATCTGTATATCAGTTACCTATCTACTGTTCTTTGTATCTGAGTGCCTTCTTTAAAGGCCTATGCAATACACCGGCTACGGGCCAGATGATCCAGGTCAATCCCCAATACATTGTGGTGAAGCTCAATATAAGATAAAGGCAGGTCATAAAAGGCCAATAGATTGACATGCAAAAGTCTGCGATTGGGCTGATATATTTGTACTCACCCTGTTCCTCAGGCTCGTATGAATGCTTGATCGTACCGCTTCCATTAAGCTTAAGAAGGCTTTCATATCCTCTTGAACGTAAGCTGCTGTAAACAACAAGAAGTACTCCGATGCCTACGCAGATAAAGAAGAATGCACCGCCAAGGTCATCAAATCTCGGAATCACATTCGAAATGATAACAGCAGGGATCCAGCTTACTACAAAAAGCAAAATGCCAACGGTTAGTATAAGAGTATGGGTCCTGTCGTAAATTGCTTTCTCTTCGGCAACGAACTTTGTGGCATCCATAGAAAGGGTGCATTTTTTCTTTGAATACTTCTTCCAGTTCTCGCCTGCGTTTGCTCCAAGCACGATCATTATCACGCCGGCCGCCACCGTAAGGCATACAAGCAAGAAGTTTATAAAGCTTCCCTTTCCGTTTAAAACGGCTTCTGAAATAATTCCAAGAACTGGGCTCATAACGCAAAGCGCGATACCGAGACTTATCTTCGTGGATCTTTCCGCGCTTTCTTTAAGGAGATTCTCCGCCTCATCTCTTGCAATAACGATTGCAGGCGCCTCATCCTTAGTAAATCTCTCGGCTTCTGTTTCAGTTTCGTCCCCCGCTTCGTCCCGGCCTACTTCGTCCTCAAGTCCCAAAACTTCCGCAAGTTCGCTTAAATTACCGAACTCCGAGATGACTGTTCCCACAGCTTCATTTTCTGTCTTTCCCTCGGCAATAAGCTCATTAAACTTATCTTCCATCATCTGCCACAGCTCATCCTTGGCCTTTTTAACCGACGTTTTGTTGGGAAGATTTGCAAACATAGCGTCAAGATAGTTTTTAATAGTTTCCATTGCTGTTCTCCTCTATAAATCTCTCGATTACTTCCTTGGTAAGGGTCCACTCTTCGCATTTTTCCGAATAATACTTTCTGCCTTCATCGGTAATACGGTAATATGTACGTTTCTTCCCCGTTCCTTCCGCTTCACCGGAATACGATTCTACGTATCCGTTTTTCTCCATCCTTGAAAAAGCGGAGTAAAGAGTTGTATCCTTGATAATGTACTTACCTTCGGACTTTGTCTTGATCATCTTGGAAATTTCATATCCGTAAGACGGTTCCGAAAGCAAGCAATACAGGATGATTGTATCATTACACCCGCGAATAACATCGCTGCTGATCTCTGTCATCGCTTTTCTCTCCTTTCAAGCTGCATATATTTACTTTACCTGTCGTTATAACGTCTATCGTTGCTTCTACTGTCGTTCCAACGACTGTCGTACTACGTTTGTCGTAGTAAATATATCACTATGTAACACCTCTGTCAATACATAATTTAAAAAAATTGTTAAATATGTCTCTTATGCCTTAATCAAAGTATCTGTTAAGATATCATTGTTGTAAAAACTTCTTATTTGGAAATCGAAAACAATGAAAATAGCATTTTTTGATATAGACGGAACATTAACTTCTGAAAAAGACGGCTCTGTGCCTGACAGCGCTAAATCGGCTATCCAAAGAGCAAGGCAGGCCGGTAACCTTATGTTTATTAACACCGGGCGTTGCTTTCAAAATGTTGAGGAAAGATTCAGGAAAGTTGGCTTTGACGGATACGTAAACGGCTGCGGTACGCATATTATGATCGGGGATGAAACGCTTTCTTATGAAATTCAGCCCGCAGACCGAATTCACGAGCTTATCGATTTATCAAGGAAAATAGATGTCGACACCCTCTATGAGTGCAGATACTATGTTACCTTTGACCCCAAGCATACTTTAACCCATCCGGATGCTATAAGGCAGTGCCAAAGGTTTCTTGACAGAAACTACGATATCGCGATGGATATT
>JAFPRD010000164.1:0-2700 GCA_017401005.1 Lachnospiraceae bacterium | reverse complement strand
GATCTTTGCGGTTGCAATAAGCTTTGTATACTTGCTTACAAGCTCATTTTCCTCCTGCATAAGAGGGATAAGTTTCTCATCGAAAGACTTGAGGGAAAGCTCCATATTCTTGAAGGCAACTTTTCCCATTTTCTCCTCAAGGAAAGGTCTGTAGGGAGAATTAAAGAGAACTTTATTGTACTCGTTCATGCAGTTTTCCCACTCGGGATCGAATGAATCGTAGTACTCGTTTTCCTTGTCGTAGAATTCGTCGGTAGTATCGATGTCGTGACGAATATGGGCTATTGTGTGCTGTGTGGAAATATGTCCCTGGATCTTGTAATAATCCTGATGAACCTTCCACTGCTCTTCGCCGCTTTTTGCTTCCTTAAGGCGCTTTATAAGGTCGGCATAATCCGCTTTCATCTTATCGAGCTCTATGCGCTCGTAAGGAAGTTTTGAAAATTTTTCCATTAAAACTATTTCTCCTTCTTGCTTAAAAGCTTATATTCAAGCTCTGTGCCCTTCCCCTTATAGACCCCAAATACGCGAAGCATATACTTGTCCGTAACGAATCTGACCTCAGGCTTGTTTTCCGTATTTTTAACTCCAAGCTGAACCTTGGCTTCCCCCTTAAAAACATCTGCGGGTACGGCCTTTAAAAGTTTTTTCTCGGCATAACCGATGACACTTTCTTCAAGAGATGCCTGCTTATCCTGTTTTTGCTCAAGGAACTTTACCTTCAGAGTTTTCTCCAAAAGCGGGCTGATGCAGGATGTCTTTTTAAAATAGCTGCCGATTATCACATAGATCGCATACTCAAAAGCTGACTGGCTGTCGCCGTTTTTTTCTTTTTCCATACCCTTTTCCTCCTGTGAAACACTATTTCTTATATTCTTTAAAGCCCTCACCGAATACTTCGCTCGTCTCCGTCACCATCACAAATGCGCCGGGATCCACCTCGTGTGCCGCGTTCGTGATCATATAGGTCTGGGATTTGGAGCATGCGCAAAGTATCACATCTCTGTCCTCTTTTGTATAACTTCCGATTGCTCTTATTATTGTCGATCCTCTGTCCGTGAGTTCACTGATCTTCTCCGTAAGAGCATCGGTATTGTTCGTAATAACTATAACCAACTTACCCGCGCCGAGACCGTAAAGTACGCGGTCGATGACGATGGAAGCGGAAAATGAACAGATAAGACCGTAGAGCACCGCGTCCGCATCCTTAAACACGGGCCAGCCGATCAGTATTACCAAAAAGTCCGAAACCGCAGTAACGATTCCAAGCGAAATATGCGGATGCTTTACCTTGATGATCATGGAGAGGAAATCCATTCCCCCCGAGCTGCTTCCGCGCATATAGAAAAATGCCATTCCGGCTCCCATGCAAAGTCCGGAATAAAGCGCAGCCATCATTCTGTTTCCGGTATAAAGCGGCAAGAGCGGAAAGATAAGATCCAGGAAAACCGTTGTGATTATCATAGTTTTTGCGGTCTTTGCAAGGAATCTTCCGCCTACTATCTTGTAGCTTGCTATTACAAGCGGGATATTCATGATAAGGGTCATAACACCGACGGGCAGCTTCCAAAGGTAGTTGAGTATCAGCGCGATACCCGAGATACCTCCGGGAGAGAAAATTGCCATCTTTGCAAAGGTGTAAAGACCCAATGCGTATAAAATACTTCCGATTACGTCACATACAGTATCAAGCGCTATCCTCTTCGCGCTCTTTCTGATTTCTTCTTTAGACTTGCCTTTAATAAAACTCATAAAACTCTTCCTGATTTTGTTATAAGGTTAATTATAGCACAGATTACGCTTTGTGTCCCCCTATCTGGGCGTTTCTTGTGATCGTAGTCGCTCCGTCAAGGAGATTCATTCCCTTTATGATGGCATTCTTTCCGTATTTTTGCTTGACTTCCAGAGATGCCTTTTGAAGATTCTTCTCTTTTTCGAGGAAAACCTCCCGTTTTCGCCTCTCTTCCTGTTCCTTTTCAAAATCGGTAAAAAGGCTGAGCTGTTCGTACTCCTCCTCATCTTTTGCTTCGCTCTCGGGGATGATATTGCAGGCTGCGATACTTAAGCGGCGCATACAAAGATCCTTGTCCATGATCCTCTCGTAGAGGCTTCCCGCCGCTTCTCTTATCAGCTTTGTGGATGATGTCTTAATATCAAGATTATACGTCCCGTGAGCATGTTTCGGAGTAATCCGACCGTACCTGTCAAGGGTAAGCTCGCCTTCAAACGAGCCAAGGCTCTTTGCATCCTTTACCGACTCGTAACCTATGGTTAGAACTATCTGATCCGTGACCATCCCCTTGCGCACAAGGTCAAGGCTTAAAAGCTCCGCCATTTCTCTTACTATGATTCCGGCTTCTTTGTATTCGTAGGGCCTCGTCATAACCTGTCCCTGACTAAGGGAATTAGTTTGGGGCTTAAAGCTTTTGGCATCACCAATCGTACAGGGTTCCCAGCCCCAGGCATGGTCAATGAGCAGCTCTGCGTTTACTCCGAAGGTCTTGTACAAAACATCCTCACAGCTCTCAGAATACTGCGCCACATCTCCCATTGTAAAAAGTCCAAGCTTTGCAAGACGCCTCGCCGTACCCGCGCCTACCCGCCAAAAATCAGTGATCGGTTTGTGGTCCCAGAGCTTTTCCCGAAAGCTTTTCTCGTCCAGCTCGGCGATACGTACACCATCCGCATCCGCCGGCATCT
>JAFPRD010000163.1:0-6261 GCA_017401005.1 Lachnospiraceae bacterium | reverse complement strand
TATGTTTGCGATAGGCGTTCTTATCATGTCGGCAATACTTACGCGCTCGATGATGCTGTATATGAACAAGTATGTGGTTGATGCCACAAATGAGATAAACGGAGATTTAAGAAGTATCGCCGAGGGTAATCTCGATACCGTTGTGGCAGTGGAAACCTGTCAGGAATTTTCGGAGCTTAGCAGCCATATAAATGCGATGGTCAAAAGCCTTATGGAGAATACGGCAAGACTTTCGTATGTCCTTGAAAAAAGCAAGCTAAAGATTGGTGTTTATGAGTATCAGGAGAATTCTGCAAAGGTAAGGTATACCAGCTTTATAAGCGAGGTATTTAAACTTGCCGAGAACAAGACTATTTGCCACAGGGAAACATTTATGCGGGCTCTGGAACGTTTTAAGCGTTACGCCGTAGACGATATGACTGATGTTTATGAGGTAACTGCCTTGAAAGGTAATGATGAGCTGGAAAAGATATACGTTCACTACGAAGAGGAGTTTTTAAGCGGGACTTATGTCGGAATAGTGACGGATGTAACCGCACAGGTATTAGAACGCAAAAAGATTGAAAAAGAACGTGATATGGATATGCTTACGGGGCTGTACAACAGGCGAGGTCTTGAAAGCCGGATTTTGCAGCTTCGGGACAATTATTCCGAAACGGGCAACTTTGTTCTTTTTATGGTCGATGCTGACGGATTAAAGGATACCAACGACAGATACGGACATGCGGTTGGAGACCTGTATCTGAAAAAGATCGCGGAGATACTTAGCGGCATCGGTTCAAATAAGCATATCACGGCAAGGCTGGGCGGAGATGAATTCGTTCATTTCATGTATGGATACGGCTCTGCAAAGGAAGCGGCGGAGGATATAGCAGAAGTATTTAAGGGGCAGGATACTCCCGACTGCGAGCTGGCTGACGAGCTTTCTATTCCCGTAAGGTACTCAGCGGGATATTGTGAAGGCCGCGGCTATTTTGATCTGGACAGCCTGCTGGAACGCGCCGATGAAAATATGTACGAGAACAAGCGGTCAAGAAAGGGCGAAAGCCTTGGATAGGATTTGGATTTTTGTTTAGATGAAAGAAAAGAAAAGTTTAGTTTATACGATCATTTGGATCGTGGCAGGGATTTTACTGATCGGATATGGCTTTATCGGATACAGAGCCGGAAGTGGCAACGGCTTTTACAAAGTCTGGATAGCCGGCGGAATCCTTTGTTTCCTCATGGAAGTACTTAGAAGGCTTAAGGTCTGGGATAAACTCCCGAAGCCTCTAAAGGTTATATTCTTAAGTATTGTAGGGGCGGGACTTGCTTTATTTATCGCTGCTTTAGGATTTATTGTTTCGGGATTTGGAAAAAAGGGTGAACCGGGTCTTGATTACATAATAGTCCTGGGCGCGCAGGTAAGAAGATGCGGACCCAGCGTTGTACTTAAGTACAGACTGGATAAAGCTTATGATTATTTGGTTGAAAATCCGGAGACGCTCTGTATCTGCTCCGGCGGAAAGGGCTCAAATGAGCACATCGCAGAGGGCGAGGGGATGAGGGATTATCTTGTAGAGCGAGGAATTGATGAGAGCAGGATAATCGTTGAGAATAAGTCGGAAAACACGGTTCAGAATATTATCTACAGCTACGAGCTGGTTGATGAAGAGAGAGACCGTATAGGAATCGTTACCAACAATTTTCATGTCTTTAGAGCGATGGCAATCGCAAGAAAGCAGGGAGGAGAGAATATCGTAGGTATCTCCGCCGACTCGAATCCCCTCTACCTTCCCAACAATATGTCAAGGGAATGCATCGGCGTTATTAAGGATGTCTTGATGGGAAATATGTAACGTTAAAAATACGTTGACAATCCTTGCTATAAATGCAATAATACGAATTGCTGTTTGAGATTTTATACGTTAAAACGTTAAAAACTCATTCGGGGTGTAGGTCATCGGTAGACTGCCACATTTGGGATGTGGAGGCGATGGGTTCGACTCCCGTCACCCCGATTAAAAATACGGATAAGCACCGGCTTATCCGTATTTTTTCATTTCAGCTGTAAACGCCGGAACGCTCATCTGAGCCTGCGTGGCCGCATCCTCTATGCTGATAAGGCCTTTCTTAATAAGGTCGTAGAGGGTGGATATAATACCCTCTCTTTTTCCAAACTCGATACCGGCATTAACGTCTTTTTCTATTTCATCTTTCATTAAGTCTCTTAAAGCTTCACACATAAAGAATTCCTCCCGTAATGTCTCATAGATATCCCTATTGGCAGATACGCTTACCTGCAAAAACTTATTCTACCGCTTACATAATAAATCCCCGGAAACGGTTTTTCAATAATTCCCCCAAGATTTTTCAGGTCCGAAAAAAGCTTTTCGGGGCTATTGTGTCTAAATAACGAAATTGTAACCTCGCTTGGGGAGATCTTTTCAGTCTCATGCCCTCTGCTAATGTACACACCCATATACCCTATAACTTTGAAAAACTCATCAATTCCCATTTCATCATTAGGGCCTTTGTATTCGATTATGTTGTATTTGCGGAAAATCTGACCGATCTGTTTTTTGATGATGCAACTTTCGTCTTTACGTATGATGATCATATCAACACGCAAGGGCTTTTTTGAGAGTTCGTACTCTGTTTCGTATTTTAGGCTGTCTTTATAGTCTCGAAATTCCAGTTCGATGCCCCCGTAGAAGCCCGGATGCCACTGAATTCTGTTAGTATTCATTTTTCCCCCTCATAATTAAGATACCGCCATTATATATATCTGATTTAAAAAAGAGAATACCGGAAATATGCACATAAGAAAAACATGGGCAATATACACAAAACTTTTCTCTAAAAATGCATTCAACAGGCGCGGTTAAAAGATTTATGGATAAAAAGATATTTATTGTAGCAAAAAGAAAATAAGGGAATTGCAGCACAGGAAGATGGATTTTCTTAGGATTTTACTTGTAATAGTGCATAAAGGCTTGAGTTTATGACATTGGTGACATGAGATTTTTGTGAATAATTACTGAGTTTCCCTTGACATAAAATTCAAGTACATTCTAACCTCTAACTTGACTGGTACATACCACCGCTTTTAAAGAGATTAAAAAGCCATATAAAAGTGCATAAAGAATTGTCCATCAGGTGGAAAAAATTGTAAACTATTTATGAAAATTCAGTTTCCCTATTGACTTGGGGGTTACCCCCGGGTTTATAACTGAGTAGGATAAAATAATTGAAGGTCGATTAAGACCTCTGCATTTTTATATGGAGATGATAATATGAAATGTACTAAATGCGGTAAGGAAATAGAAGACGGAATGAGAATTTGCAATTACTGTGGCGAGAGAATGGTAAAGGAAAGCAGAAGATCCGGTTTCGAACTAAATGAGACTCGCGAAGAAAGAGATCAGAGACTTTTAGAGCTTTTAAAAGTAAAGTTCGGAGCTCCTATTACATTATAAAATGCCCTGATATCCATTGGATATTATTTGAGATTATTTGCTTTAAGCCTGCGTGAAATATTTTGATATTCACGTGGGCTATTTTTTTGTTTATTTTAACTTATAAAAAGAGTTAATTTCGTAATTATATTTACTTGTAAATCCTCTATATTAAAGATAAAATAAAATGTGTGCGCTTTTGGCACATTCTGACATTAATAAAGAATCTTATGATAACGAGGAGGATTACTAAATGCAGTACGGACATTTCGACCTTGCCGCAAAAGAGTACGTCATTGACCGCCCCGATACCCCCGCGCCCTGGTGTAACTACCTTGGATCGCCCGCGTACGGAGCAATCATCTCAAATAATGCGGGAGGATACAGCTTTGTTCAAAGCGGTGCCAACGGACGTATCTCAAGATATCGCTTCAATTCCCAGATGGCACTTCCCGGACGTTATATTTACATCCGTGACAATGAAAATAAGGATTATTGGTCAGCAACCTGGCAGCCTGTAGGCAAGCCTCTCGATCAGTATAAGAACGTTTGCCGTCACGGTACAGCTTATACCGTAATTACCACTGATTATGCAGGTATTAATTCAGAGACTACCTACTATGTACCTCAGGATGCTACTTACGAAGTTTGGAACTGCAAGGTTACCAATACTTCCGATAAGCCCAGAAAGCTTTCTGTTTACGGATTTATCGAGTTTACCAACGAGAGCAATTACAATCAGGATCAGGTAAACCTTCAGTACACTCTGTTCATTACAAGAACTTCATTTGAGGGCAACAAGATCTTAGAGCATATCAATGAGAACTCCGGAAAGGACGCTACCGGATCAAACCACAAGGAGCGTTTCTTCGGACTTGCGGGCGCTAAGGTTGATGCGTACAACGGAAACCTTGACAGCTTTATCGGACCTTACAGAACCTACTCAAATCCTATCGCCGTAGAGAGCGGAAAGTGCGACGGAACTCTTAACTACAATGCAAACTGCTGCGGTGCGCTTCAGTCCGATATCGAGCTTGCACCCGGTGAGAGCAAGACCTTTACCTATCTCTTTGGACAGAAGAACAATGCCGAGGCCGATGAGCTTATTAAGAAGTATGAGAAGGCCGGCACTGTAGAAAAGGAAGTAGAAGAGCTTAAGTCATACTGGCATGCAAAGCTTGAGAACTTCATGGTTGAGACTCCTTCCGATGAGTTCAACAATATGATCAACGTATGGAACGCATATCAGTGTTTCATCACCTTTACCTGGTCAAGAGCCGCATCCCTTATCTACTGCGGAGAGAGAAACGGATACGGATACCGTGATACCGTACAGGATATCCAGGGTATTATCCATATGGATCCCGAGATGGCTCTCGAAAAGATCCGCTTTATGATCTCAGCTCAGGTTAACAACGGTGCGGGACTTCCCCTTGTTGTATTTGATTTCGTACCCGGCAATTCAGGTACTCCCGACGATCCCGAGTGGGTAAAGATGACCGGACATCCTTCATATCGTGCGGATGATGCTCTATGGCTCTTCCCTACCGTTTACAAGTATATCGCCGAGAGCGGAAATGTCGCATTCCTCGATGAGAAGATTCTCTACGCTAACGGCGGCGAGGATACCGTATATGACCACTTAAAGAAGGCTATCGAGTTCTCTATGAACCATATGGGCGACCACAATATGCCCGCAGGTCTCCACGCTGACTGGAATGACTGCTTAAGAATGGGTGCAAAGGGTGAGTCCACCTTCGTTGCATTCCAGCTCTATTATGCTCTTAATATGATGCTTGAGATTGCCGGAGATCGTAAGGATACCGAGTACATCAAGTATCTTGAGGATATCAAGTCAAAGCTCGGCGAGACTCTTTCAAAGTGCTGGGATGAGGACAGATTCATCCGCGGTATCAGAGACAACGGCGTTATCGTCGGCGCTAAGAAGGATCCCGAGGCAAATATGTGGCTCAACCCTCAGAGCTGGGCTGTCATCTCCGGATTCGCTTCCGATGAACAGGCTAAGAAGTCCATGGATTCCGTACACGACATCCTCAATACTCCTTACGGTGTAAAGCTTCTCGAGCCCCCTTATGTTGATCATTACTTTGACGGTGCGCTTATGCACATCTTCAACCCCGATACAAAGGAGAACGGTGGTATCTTCTCTCAGTCACAGGGATGGCTTATCCTTGCAGAGTCTCTTATGGGAGACGGTGACAGAGCCTTCGAGTACTTCCTTGAGAGCTCACCCGCTTCAATGAACGACAAGGCTGAGATCCGAGTTATCGAGCCCTATGTTCACGGACAGTTTGTTGAGTCAAAGCGTTCACCTTTCGCAGGACGTGCTCATGTACATTGGCTTACCGGAACCGGTTCTACCGTTATGGTTGGCTGCGTAGAGGGTATCTGCGGTATGAGACCTACTCCCGAAGGACTTGTTGTTTCTCCTTCAATTCCTCACGAGTGGGATGGCATGAAGATGGAGAAGAACTTCCGCGGAAGCCACATCTCTATTAAGGTCGAGAACCCTAACCACGTTTCAAGCGGCGTTAAGAGCCTTACTTTAAACGGCGAGGTACTTGACGGCGATCTTATCCCCGCTTCCAAGCTCAAGGATAAGAATGAAGTCGTTGTAGTTCTTGGATAATATGTACTATTCGCGAAAGTCCGGACTTGTTCCGGACTTTCCTTGTTTTTAATAACTTAGTTACGGCGCCTAGTTTGTCACAGCCTTTTTCAGCACCGCCTTTCGGCTATAGGGTCCTCGTGGCAGCGGAACTAAACTCGTGCTTCGTTTACACTTGCACTCGTTAAGTACCGG
>JAFPRD010000162.1:0-1850 GCA_017401005.1 Lachnospiraceae bacterium | reverse complement strand
GGAGACGGACGAAGGCGAAGAAAAGGTTATTGCCGGATTTAAGAACATTGACGGAATCGTTGAATCCGCAAAGGAAAGAGCTCTTTTGAAGGAACTTTCCGAGAGAGATTCAATGACCGGTATCTTAAACAGAGGCTTTGGCGAAAAGACAGCGACTCAGGCTCTTCTCGAAGATGACAACGGAATGTTCTGCATCCTTGATATCGATGATTTCAAGAGCGTAAACGACACCTACGGACACAATACCGGCGACAAGGTGATCAAAAAGGTTGCGTCCTCTTTGGAGGAGGCTTTTGGCGAGGGAAGCATAGTCTTCAGGCTTGGCGGCGATGAATTCGCCGTAATGAAAAAGGACGTTTCTACAAAGGCAGAGGCTGAGCGCTATATAAACAGATTCTTCGACATCATAGACCACCACTCCATAGAAGGCCTTAAGGGGGCCAAGTTTTATGCAAGCGTTGGCGTCGCGCTCTTTAGCGGGGAAGACAAGGACTTTGAGGAGCTTTACAAAAAGGTCGACAGCTGCGTATATGTCAGCAAAAAGACAAAGGGAAATATCTACACCTTTTCAGAGTAATTGTAAAAATTGCATAAAAAAGTATTAAGGCTGTATTGACTGTTGCACAAAAGATGTTATAATCTAATCAAAGTTAGGGACAACTAACTAAATAAAACATTAACATCTTTTGTGCATTTTCTTTTGCTGCTAAAGCTAAAGAAAAGCTTTATACTTAAGATAGTCAAAAAAGAGGTGACGACTATGTATCTTCAGACAGCACAGGGAATACTGATACCTTTTATAGGAACAACTCTCGGATCGGCTCTTGTCCTTTTTATGAAAGATAAGCTTAACGCAAAGCTTCAGAGAGCATTAACCGGATTTGCGGCAGGGGTTATGGTGGCAGCATCAATCTGGAGCCTTATAATGCCGGCTATGGAACAGTCTTCGGGAATGGGAAAGTTTTCATTCGTTCCGGCTGTTGTGGGATTTTGGATCGGAATACTATTCTTACTCTTGCTCGATCGAATCATCCCCCATATGCACCTTGACCACAGCGAGGAAGGCGTAAAGAGCAGACTGCCAAAGACAACAATGCTTGTCCTTGCGGTTACGCTTCACAATCTCCCCGAAGGAATGGCGGTGGGAGTTGTTTACGCGGGATTTTTGTCCGGAAATACGGGCATTACCGCACTTGGGGCATTGGCCCTTTCTCTTGGAATAGCAATCCAGAACTTCCCCGAGGGGGCTATTATCTCGATGCCTCTTAAAGCGGAAGGGGTAAGCAAAGGAAAAGCTTTCCTTTACGGAACTTTATCCGGAGCGGTTGAACCCATCGGCGCTCTTCTTACGATCCTTGCTGCGCAGTTTTTCGTTCCGGTATTGCCATATCTTTTGAGCTTTGCGGCCGGCGGAATGATGTATGTGGTTGTTGAGGAGCTTGTTCCCGAGATGGCGGAGGGAGAGCACAGTAATATCGAAACGATCATGTTCGCCTTAGGCTTTACGCTGATGATGGCGCTTGACGTTGCACTTGGTTAAATGAAAGGTAGAAAATATGAAAAAGAAAATTGTAGCGGCGCTTTTTTCCGTAGCTCTTATGGCTTCATCCCTTACGGGATGCGGAGAGATTTCAGAGCTCGTGGAAGATACGGGATCCGAGCAGACACAGGAGGCAATTCAGGAAGGGCTTGATACTTTCTCTGATGCTTTAGAAAGCTTGCTTGATGAAAATGAGGACGTAGGGGAAGCTGAGACGCAAAATGAAGAAAGCGCAGAAGCGGCAGAGACGCAAGCCGAGGACGCAGGCAGCGTAAGCGAAGGAGAAAGCGCTGCGGATGCAGAAAATACG
>JAFPRD010000161.1:0-2399 GCA_017401005.1 Lachnospiraceae bacterium | reverse complement strand
TTTAAGGATCTTTGCCTCGGACGAAGCGGGAGTCACCATACATCCCGCCATATCGGCTCCTTCTCCCTTTAACCGTATCATCAGTCTCTTTAAAACGCTGATTGCCTCTTTTTCATATCCATCCACATACAGAAAATCAGCTATCATCGCACAGCTTATACCTGCAACCTCCATAACACGTCCTATGGCGTATGCAACAGGCTTCCCGCCTGCGACCGCGTAAAAACCGCAGTAATCCCGGCGCGGAATATCGATAAATCTGTATTTTATATATTCATAATTTCTTGAGATCATAACAGGGTACTTATCCTTTATACTCTCCCAGAAAACATCGGCATATTCCTTCGCGCAGTCCGTAAAAGGCACTGTATTAACATCAGCATTTCTGTCCTTAATCTTAAACATAGGATTAAAAGGATGAGCCAGCACTTCCAGTACTCTATTTTTCAGATAATGCTTAACCATATTTGAAGGGACGAGGGGGCGGAGATATAAAGGTACGGCACCAAGATCCGAAAATCCTATATATTTAAGAAAACCCGGGTATGAGTTTTGGTTCGGCATTCCGTATACCAGCTCAAAGCCTTCTTTTTCGGCTCTGTCGTATACTTCAGTCGCAAGTATCTTGAAGATTCCCTGTCCTCTGTATTTATCATCCGTAAGAGTATTGACCGACATTAAAGCCTTTCTTTCCCTGTCCCCGACTTTAACCCGCATCGGTATAGCGGCGTATTGTCCGGCGACCTCATTATTCTCCTCGCTCCAGGCAATATTCATTTCCACATTGCCTTCGGGATTTTTAAAGTATTCATGTTCCAGATAGTTCACCTTCGAGATATCATTCTCCGGTCCATAATACCTCTCTGTCATCTCGGCTATTACTTTCAGTTTTGTATTATCTTTTATTATCTCAGATTTCCACATCTTTATTATCCTTTAGCATTTTTGTCGCCATTTCCTCGGCATGTCTGTTCGCGCTAGTAAGGAAAGACAGATCATCCTTTGATGTAAGCCTTGCAATATCCTCATCTTCCAAAACAGCGCCCGGATGAAACAGTATTTCAAAATCCTCGGAAACGTCTATCCTGCTGATTATAGTCTTTACATTCTCGTAATTCATTTCCCCGGAACAAGCCACTCCGGAAAACTTTTTGTTTTCGAATTTATCGAAAAGTTCCTTGTATTTACGGCGATTCCTTCGTCCTAAGATATTTAGCACCATCACCTTTACGCGGTTAATCGGGCGAAGCTTAATTCCTTTATATAGCTTTAAATCCTCGGAAGGAACTCTTATATATGTAACTTTTATGCCATTTTCTCTGATTACATCAGCAAGGGCATCAAACACAACCGGCAGCATATGGTAGTGTACATGAGAATCCAAACGATACCCATCCTTAAAATATGGAGCTACCGCCTTAATCTGCTCTCCAAGCTCTCGTTTGATCTCCTCGTAATACTTCTTTCTAAGGAAAGGGATGTATGAAACAATAAGCAGCTTTCCGAACGAAACATTAAACGCCCCGTCCCCGGAAATATGCTCACACGCTCCGGCTGTAAGCGGAGCGCCTTCCACGAGATTTAAATGTACGGTGAGTTTTACATCTTTCCCTGATAAAAACTCCATGCATTCTTTTAAATACGGGCTGTTCGGCATTATACTTACGCCGTCTATAACCCCGTTATCTATGCAGTCCAAGATTCTACGGCTCTGCTCGGGGAAAAGTCCGTAGTCATCTGCATGAAATTCAAACATATCGTATCTCCATTCAAAGCCCTGCATATATCAGGGTTTTTACTTAGCATTTTCATATTTGTCGCAGATTTCGTCAAGTACATCAAAATACTCTGCAAAGGTCTTGCTGCAACAGCCCGGATTATCTATAACGATTCCTTCCGCCCGCAGTCCGATAAGCGAAAATCCCATAGCCATACGGTGGTCATCATAGGTATCAACAAGCGAAGGCTGCGGGTCTCCGGGATAAATCTTAATCCAGTCCTCCCCGTTTTCCGTCTTTATACCCATCTTTCCAAGCTCGGTAACAATAGCGGAAAGTCTGTCGCTTTCCTGAAGCCTTATATGTCCGATACCTCGTATAGTTGTAGGCGAGGTCGCAAATGGTGCTATCGCAGCAAGGGTGATCGCCTGGTCGGAGAAAGAGGACATATCGATATCGATACCGCTGTAGCTTCCGCTTTCGGGGGGAAGAAGGATAATATCTCCTTCGGAGCCTTCCGATACCCTACATCCCATCTTCTCAAGGACGCGGATGATGTTTTCATAATATAACCTCTCTATATCTCACATCCCATAGCCTCATACATCCGCAGCTTTCTTATATCCCCGGAAACAAAGTGACATATTGAATAATTGCATTCCTCAAAATCTGTATAAAAGT
>JAFPRD010000160.1:0-1755 GCA_017401005.1 Lachnospiraceae bacterium | reverse complement strand
TATGTTAAAACCATTGGTTAGGGGAGAGGTGACGAAGGTTCTCGAAAGAGCGAAGGAAAAACTTGCCGTTACAAAGAACAATTGGGACGATCAAAATGAGGATGCGATTTTGGATGCGCCGGATGAGGACAATCCAACGGAGCTTATCAAAAAGTATGTTAAGGAAAATTTCGCAGACCCCAAATTAAATCTTTCTTTTATAGCGCAGCACTTCGGCTTTAGCTCTAGTTATCTTTCGAGAAAGTTTAAATCCGACAGCGGAAAGAATTTTGTTGAATATCTTACGGAGATCCGTATGGAAAAGGCGGTCAAATACGCGGAAAAGGGTTACAAAATGTATCAGACCGCGGCGGAGGTCGGAATCCCCGATCCCAACTATTTTTCAAGATGTTTTAAAAAGTACACAGGGAAAAAGTACACAGAATATATGACGCCTTAGGGAAAAAACACAGAAATAAAGAGGCCTTAGGGCAAAAGGAGAACAATGAATTTAAAGACAGCATATGAGCCTTATTTTAAAATAGGCGCCGCAATATCAAGATGGAATCTGCATACAGCGGCGCACAGAAAACTGCTTCTTTCGCAGTTTAATTCATTTACCTGCGAAAATGATATGAAACCTATGTACTATCTTGACAAGGAGGCAAACAAAGCAGATCCCGAGAAGTACAATCTTTCGCCTGCCCTTACTTTTGAGAGCGCGATTCCCTATCTTGATTTTGCAAAAGAAAACGGTATCGCTATGAGGGGACATACCCTTGTTTGGCACAATCAGACACCGAAGTGGTTCTTTTGTGAAAACTACAACGAGATGTTTCCTATAGCGGACAGGGAAACTATTCTTGCAAGGCTTGAGAATTACATCAAAGGGGTACTTGGATTTGTGCAGACAAATTACCCTGGAGTTATATACGCCTGGGATGTGGTAAACGAGATTGTAGACGAGGGCGATTTCAGAAAATCAATCTGGTTTAAGAGCGTAGGAAAAGACTTTTTTATCAAGGCTTTTGAGTACGCGAGAAAGTATGCCGCTCCGGGAGTGGATCTTTTTTATAACGATTACGAGAGCGCCGAGCCCTGGAAGAGAGATTTTATTATAGAGAATGTCTTAAAGCCCTTAAAGGAAAAGGGACTCATAGACGGTATGGGCATGCAGTCTCATCTTTTGATGGATCATCCTGATTTTAAGGATGCCAAGGCCGCCCTTGAAAAGTACGGAGCTTTGGGACTTAAGATCAATATCACTGAGCTTGATATGCATAACGCGGATCCTTCCGATGAATCCATGCATGAGCTTGCTCTAAGATATAAAAAGTTTTTTGAGATTTTTTTGGAGGCAAAAAAATCTGGAAAGGCAAATATCACCTGCGTAACCTTCTGGAACCTTCTTGATGAAAACAGCTGGCTTACGGGATTTAGAAGAGAGACAAGCTATCCCCTCCTCTTTAAGGGAAAGTGCGAAGCCAAGGAGGCTTACTACGCTGTACTTGAAGCCGCTGTTCCCAAGGAGAAAATTGATAAGTGGGAGCCGGATTATCCGGAGGAAGATTATCTTTTGAAGGGTATGCCGGAGAGCGATAAAGTGATGTTCAGAAAAAATATCTGGGAGGAGGGAGAGTACGATTATGCCGCTTCCTACGGCTTTACTCCCGGAGTATTTGCTTATCTTCACAAGGATTCTGAAGTAAGGGATTGTATGCTCGTTGTTCCAGGGGGCGGATACTGTATGTGCTGTTCCCATGAAGGAGAGCTTCC
>JAFPRD010000159.1:0-8831 GCA_017401005.1 Lachnospiraceae bacterium | reverse complement strand
GGCATGATCTTTGCGTTCGGTGCGTCATCAACGGTAACGGGCTCGTCGAGAGTCTGGAAGATTCTCTCGAGGTAGGCGATATTGTTGATAAAGGTATTGAAGATGTTTCCAAGGTTCATAATAGGCTGCCAGAATCTTGAAGCGTAGCTGGAAATGGCAACGATCACGCCGACGCTCTTCATAGCGCCGCCTCCCTGAGTAAACACAACCATACCGAACACAAATATAGCCGCTCTTACCAAAACCGAAATAGTATCGATTCCGGGCCATACGAGGTTGTTATATCTTACCGCCGTCATCCAGGTTTTTCTGCAGTCATCGGAAAGTCCCGAGAAAACCTGCGCATTATAGTCTTCTCTGGCAAATATCTGTGTGATGCGGGCTCCGACGATATTTTCCTGAAGATATGCGTTAAGGTTTGAGTTTTTATTGGATACAGCCTGCCAGGCTTTACGCTGTTTGTTCTTGATCCAGAGCATAAAAACCGCAAGCACGGGTACACCGCAAAGTACAACAAGAGAAAGCTGTACATCTACGGAGAACATAAATATTACGATAAAGATCAGGTTAAAGATCTCGAGTATAACGTTTATAAGTCCGTTGGAAAGCATATCCGATACGGAGTTTACGTAGTTAACTACTCTGATAAGTATCTTTCCGTGGGGTCTGTCGTCGTAATACTGGAAAGGAAGCTTCTGAAGATGTGCAAAAAGATCCTTTCTGATATCGTAGATGATTCCCTGGCTGACCTTGATCATGATCCGCGATCTTATTGTTGTTAGAATAATACTGACAACAACAGTACCTACCAGCCCGATCGCAAGCATAATAAGGAGCCTTGTATTTCTTTCGGGTATTGCGACATCCAGTGCTTGCTGGTTGATCTTGGGCGCAATAAGTCCGATAGCTCCGCCGAGAGCGGATATGCAGAGCGCAAATATCATCTTTGCAGCATATTTTTTCAGATATACCGACGCTCTGAGGAGATGTTTAAAATTAAAGGGCTCGTCAAGTCTTTCGTCCTGTTTATAAGTATTTCTCGCCATATCTTTACGCCTCCCCCGTCTGGAGCTTAACCAGCTCGCTGTAGTAGCCGCCTTTTGCGATAAGTTCCTCGTGGGAACCTTCTTCTGTTATCTGTCCGTCGCGGAGAATTATTATCTTGTCTGCAAATTTCGTTGTTGATATACGCTGTGCGATGATGATCTTGGTACAAGCAAAATCCAGATGACGAAGGCTGTCCTGAATCTGCTTCTCCGTCTCCATATCAACCGCAGATGTTGTATCGTCAAGGATAAGGATCGAAGGCTCAATGGCAAGGGCACGGGCAAGAGATATTCTCTGCTTCTGTCCTCCGGAGAGTCCGACTCCCCTTTCACCTACTATCGTATCGTAGCCCTCGGGCATCTTTGCGATAAACTCGCTTGCGGCAGAATATCTTGCAAATTTAACAACCTGCTCTGCTGTGATATGAGGGTCACCGTATGCGATATTTCCCTCGATGGTATCGGAATATAAAAGCACATCCTGCGTTGCAAGTCCGATATTCTTTCTGAGCTGTTCGAGCTTATATCTGTTTATATTAACTCCGTCGATCAAAATCTCGCCGGAAGTGGGCTCGTAGAATCTGGGGATCAGATGAATAAGGGATGTCTTTCCGCATCCGGTTTCGCCCATGATCGCAACAGTCTCTCCGGGCTTTGCTGTAAAGCTGATGTTCTTAAGCACGGGAAGGTTTCCGTCGGCGTACATAAAGCTGACATTTTTAAACTCTATCTCTCCCTTAAAGCTGCCGGGATGGTCGATGGCATCGGGCGCGGTTACGATCTCGGGCTCTGAGTAGTAAATCTCCATAACCTTTGCGGAGGATGCTGAAAAACGCTGGAATTCATTCATAATATTTCCGAGCATTCTCATAGGGTTCTGAATAGCCCAGATAAGTCCGGAAAATGCCACAAACTGACCCATGGTAAGCTGAACATTGTCGGGGTTATTCAAACTGTAGATGAGGAACAATCCGCCGATGACCAAAAGAGCTATGGACATGGCACTGGCCATACCTTCAATAGCGGGATAAAACTTAACCCACACAAGGGCGGTCTGCTGGTTTGTTTCCTTGTAGCTTGTATTTGCCTTGTCAAATTTTTCTTTCTCGTACTCTTCTCTGGCAAAGGCCTTAACCACACGGTTACCGGAAATATTCTCCTGCGCGTAGGTATTCATCTCCGCCAGCTTTTCACGCAGCTTAGCGTGCATAGGGCGAACCTTTGTCCTGAACATATAGATGACGGCAAAGATAAAAGGTGAGAGAACCATAATGCAAAGGGCTAACTTCCAGTTCATTATAAAGAAATAAACCATTGCGGAAGTATAAAGAGCGAATGATTCGATGATCACTCTGATAACCCAAGCCACCATGTGTCTTACCGCATCAAGGTCACCGGTAACTCTTGTCATAAGGTCTCCGGTACGGAATGTGCTGTAGAATTTCATATCCTGGCGCTGTATCTTGTCGTAGAGATAGTTGCGCACACGGAATAGAACATGCTGTGATACATGCTCGTAAGCCATACAGTCAAGGTATACGATAACGGTACGCACCAAAGTCGCGCCAACCATTGCCCCTATAAGTATAAAGAAAAGATTTCGGTTGTTTGCCCAGTTAAAAGCAGCATTTGCTCCTGTCAGGAATTTGTCCACAAGCTCGCTGGATACAAAGGGTACCGTAAGCTGGAGAACATTATAAGCAACCGTTCCGATAAGTGCTATAAAAAACAGCACTCGCCTTCCTTTCATGTTTTCCCACAACCAGCCAAGTTTTGACTTAGGGAACTTTTTTTCCATAATTATTTCCTCTTTAAGTAAATTCTCAGGATCAGTTTTCGTCGAGTTTAAGAACGCTCATAAAGGCAGCCTGAGGAATCTCAACATTTCCTATCTGTCTCATTCGCTTCTTTCCTTCCTTTTGCTTCTCGAGGAGCTTCTTCTTACGGGTAATATCTCCGCCGTAGCACTTAGCCAAAACGTCTTTTCTCATAGCCTTAACCGTCTCTCTTGCCACAATACGTCCGCCGACTGCGGCCTGGATCGGTATCTCAAAAAGATGTCTCGGAATCTCCTCTTTAAGCTTCTCGCACATCTTGCGTCCTCTCTCGTAAGCAGAGTCCGCATGTACAATAAATGAAAGTGCATCAACCTCTTCGCGGTTAACTAAAATATCAAGCTTAACCAGCGAAGATTTTTCATATCCTTTTATATCGTAGTCAAATGAAGCGTAACCCTTGGACCTTGATTTAAGCGCATCAAAGAAATCGTAAATGATCTCGTTTAAGGGAAGCTCATACTTTAAGAGCGCACGGCTCGCTTCAATATATTCCATAGAGATATATCTTCCGCGCCTTTCCTGGCAAAGCTCCATAATTGAGCCGACAAATTCCTTTGTAACCATGATCTCGGCGTTTACAATGGGCTCCTCCATATAGTCGATCTCCGAAGGATCCGGAAGGTTCGAAGGATTGGTAAGCTCGATAACCTCTCCGTTTGTCTTAAAGACCTTGTAAACTACTCCGGGAGCGGTTGTCACAAGATCGAGGTTGTACTCTCTCTCAAGTCTTTCCTGGATTATCTCAAGGTGCAAAAGTCCAAGGAAGCCGCATCTAAAGCCAAATCCGAGAGCGATGGATGTCTCCGGCTCGTAGGTAAGGGAAGCGTCGTTAAGCTGAAGCTTTTCAAGTGCATCCCTAAGATCAGGGTACTTCGCTCCGTCCGCAGGATAGAGTCCGCAGTAAACCATGGACTGAACCTTTTTATATCCGGGAAGGGGCTCTGCGCAAGGTCTCTCGTCGTCGGTAATGGTAT
Organism: Lachnospiraceae bacterium; assembly: GCA_017401005.1. Classification (GTDB taxonomy): domain Bacteria; phylum Bacillota; class Clostridia; order Lachnospirales; family Lachnospiraceae; genus AC2028. The sequence continues at coordinate 4,973 of JAFPRD010000159.1, read as the reverse complement.
CTCCGACCTGAGTCTCCTTGAGGTTTTTGATGGATGCGGTAATATATCCAACCATTCCGGCGGAAAGCTCATCGCAAGGGAAAAACTGTCCCGCTCCGAAGGTACCCACCTCCACAACATCCTCAACCGCTCCGGTTGCCATCATACGGATCTTTGTTCCCCGCTTTACGCATCCTTCTTTAATGCGGCAGAAAACGATAACTCCCTTGTAAGAATCGTAGAGGGAGTCAAAGATAAGAGCCTTTAAAGGACCGTTTGGATCTCCCTTAGGCGCAGGGATCTTGTGGACGATTGCTTCAAGGACATCCTCTATACCGATTCCGTTTTTGGCGGAGATAAGCGGCGCGTCCTGAGCCTCGACGCCGATGACATCTTCTATCTCGTCGATAACCCTTTGGGGCTCGGCGCTGGGAAGGTCAATCTTGTTGATAACGGGGAAAACATCAAGGTCATGGTCAAGCGCAAGATAAACATTGGCAAGAGTCTGAGCCTCGATTCCCTGAGCGGCGTCAACGACAAGTATCGCTCCGTCGCAGGCTGCAAGAGATCTTGAAACCTCATAGTTAAAGTCAACATGACCGGGGGTGTCGATAAGATTAAAGATATACTCCTCGCCGTCCTTTGCCTTGTAAACGGTACGAACCGCCTGTGACTTTATTGTGATTCCTCTTTCTCTCTCGAGATCCATATTGTCGAGAACCTGCTCCTGCATCTCACGGCTGGTAAGCAGTCCCGTCTTTTCAATGATCCTATCGGCAAGAGTCGATTTGCCGTGATCGATATGTGCTACAATACAAAAGTTTCTGATTTTGCTTTGATCCATACAGTTTCATATCCTATCAAAATAAGTATTAGTTTTATATAAATATATTTTTCATTAATGTTAAAACAAAACGCCGTTTTTTACGGTCCGTTCAGTCTCAGTTTCCGAGGCTTTTTTCAACCTCTTCGGCATACCTTACGGTCTCCATCGCGTCGCGGCAGTATTTGTCCGCGCCGATCCTGTCGGAGTACTCCTGAGTCATTACGGCACCGCCAACGGTTACTTTCGCCCAGGGTGCCTGCTCTCTTAAAAGCCTTATGGTTTCTTCCATCGCCGGAACGGTGGTTGTCATAAGGGCCGAAAGCCCTACAATAGGCGCATGTATCCTTACGACCTCATCAACAATCACCTGCTCGGGAACGTCTTTTCCAAGATCATGCACATCGAAGCCGTAGTTTTCAAGGATCAGCTTTACGATGTTCTTTCCGATGTCGTGGATATCGCCGTGGACCGTGGCTATTACGAAGCTGCACCTTTTAGGTCCCGCTCCGTCCGCGCTCTTTGCCATCTCCTTTTTTATCTCCTCGAAGGCTTCCTTTGAGGCTTCCGCTGCCATTAAAAGCTGAGGAAGATATACTTTCTTTTCCTCAAAGTTTTTGCCGACGATATCAAGGGCCGGAATTACTTCCTGCTGAACAATGTCAAGAGGTTTCGTATCTTTTAAGAGCTCTTTTGTAATATTGCCCGCCTGCTCCTTAAGGCCGCGGATTATGGCATTTTGAAGAGGCGACGCCCCTTTATTTCCTTCTCCTTTTTCTGCGCTTTCAACTTTTGATGCGCCCGGTTGTCCCGAAGCGGGAGATGCTGCCTGCGTCAAAACCGGAAGGCTCTGGGCGTAGGTAATGTAATCGGTGCAGTTTGCATCAAGATTATGAAGAGCCCTGAATGCGTAGTAAACATTCATCATCTCTGTAGCGTAGGGGTTCATAATACCCGCAGACAGTCCCTGCTCAAGGCAAAGAGCAAAGAAAGTCGATGTGATGATATTTCTTGAGGGCAGTCCGAAAGAAACATTGGACACTCCGAGAGAAGTATTTGCCCCGAGGCCAAACCTTATATCATGCACCGCCTGTATTGTGGAGAGCGCGGCTGTTGTATCCGCACTGATCGTCATGGCAAGTGGATCGAAGATAAGATCCTTTTTGGCGATACCGTACTCTGCCGCCTTTTTTATTATCTTCTCGGCAATCTTAACCCTCTCTTTTGCGCTCTCAGGGATTCCGCCCTCATCAAGAGTAAGGCAGACAACAAATCCGCCGTACTTTGCCACAAGAGGAAATACTGCCTCCATAACCTCTTCTTTTCCGTTTACGGAGTTGACCATAGCCTTTCCGTTGTAACAGCGAAGTCCTCTTTCCATCGCAACAGGGTCTGAGGTATCGAGCTGAAGAGGCAGATCCGTCACAGCCTGAAGCTCCTTTGAAACGGTCTCGAGCATCTTCGGCTCATCTATCTCCGGAAGACCGACATTTACATCAAGGACCTGAACTCCCGCATCAGCCTGCTTTAAACCCTCATTTAAGATATAATCGATATCGTTTTCTCTAAGCGCCTGCTGGAAACGCTTCTTTCCCGTAGGGTTTATCCTCTCTCCGATAAGGATGGGGGATTTTCCAAACTCTACGGCATGTGTATAGGATGAGACAAGAGATTTGTTCTTGTCCGTAACGGGAACCGGCTTAACTGTTCCTGCCTTTTCAACAACAGCTTTTATGTACTCGGGCGTGGTACCGCAGCAGCCTCCGACAATCCTTACTCCCTTTTCAAGAAGAGTCTTTATGCAGTCGGAAAACTCGGGGGGATAAACGTCATAAACCGTCTTTCCGCCCTCATCTCTCGGAAGTCCCGCATTGGGTTTAATAAGCACGGGGACTGAGGCGTACTCAAGATACTCCTCCATTACGCCAAGAAGCTGCTCCGGTCCAAGGGAGCAGTTTGCACCGATTGCGTCCGCGTGCATGCCTTCGAGCATAGCGACCATTGACGCCGGACTTGCACCCGTCATCAGCTTTCCGTCGCTTCCGTAGGCATTGGATACAAATACGGGAAGGTCGCAGTTTTCCTTAACGGCAAGAAGCGCCGCCTTTGTATCGTAGCTGTCGTTCATAGTCTCGATAAAGACTAAGTCCGCCCCCGCTTTTACGCCATACTTAACGGTCTTGGCATAAGCGGCCACAGCATCTTCAAATTCAAAATCCCCGTAGGGTTTAAGGAGACGTCCCAGGGGACCTATATCAAGGGCTATGAATTTTTCCTGAGTTCCGCGGCTTTCCTCTTTTGCTTTTCTAGCATTGTCAAAAGCCGCATTTATAAGCTTTTCAAGCTCCTCGTCGTCAAACTTTAAGCAGTTTGCTCCGAAGGTATTGGCAAGAATGACGTTTGTTCCGGCATCAAAATAGGCCTTTTGAATCCTGATAATTTCTTCGGGTCTTGTAACATTCCATCTTTCGGGAAGTTCGCCGGGTTTAAGCCCCGCTTCCTGCAAAAGAGTACCCATTCCTCCGTCGAGAAAAACGAAATTATCGCGCATGTAATCAAGAATCTTCATAATGTCTCCGTAAACGCAAATTCAGTATTTTATCATAGACGTATAGTCTGTTTAAGTATAATTTAAACGGGTAAAAAAGTAAATGAAAACAAAGCCATAAAATCAGTTGACTTTAGTGAAAAATAAGAAGATATTTATATGGAGAGATTTATTATAAAAAGGAGGATTTTGGTTTTATGAAAATGAGGTTCAGATGTTCTCAGGGACATGTTTTCGACGGAAACGAGGATACAAAGGTATGTCCCAACTGCGGAGAGGCCCTGCAGCTTGATAACTGCGGTGCTATCCAGCTTTATCGTATGGGAAATATGATGGGTATGGCTGTCGGAATGGGTATTTATATTGACGATACTCCCTACGGACACATCGGAAATACCGAAAGCGTCCGCATCGTTCTTCCCTTCGGAGAGCACAAGATCCACGTTACACATACCACAACAAGAAAATGTAACGACCCTGTTGTAACCCTTTCCGCCCAGGAGCCTATCGCCTATATGAAGTGCCACCTCGCAGCTATGGGCTTCAAGATCCAGGTAGACGCTGCAAAGCCTGAAGAAATGCCTAAAATGTAATACTACTCGATTCCTATGATTGCCGTAACCGATTTTGAGGGCGACATCATAAGAGAAGCATTAAGCGTAATACCAAGACGTCTTTCGGCGTCTACAAGCTTAAGAAGATGGGGCTGAACCGTGATCGGAAGATCGCCGTATCCGGGAGAGAATCTCGGGTGTGCTTTCAGCCCCGCTTTTTTTGCCTCTTCCTTGACGAGATCGTTAAAATCATCAACCATTGATTCTACTCTCTCGGCCCCTATACCCTGTAAAAGGATTCCGGTAGCAGGGCTTGTTCTTTCGTACCTTCTTATAAGTCTGTCAATCCCCGCTCCGATAGTCGCCGCAAATATTATAACTCCGCTGCAATTTTCCAGATTCTTTTTAAGATCGGAGGAGTGCTGTTCAAAGGGCAGAACAGGATAACCGTCGGCATCTCGATCTATTTTTGCGCAAACGTAGGAAATCCTGAATGTCAGCTGTCCTTTGGTAAGGACTATCACATCCTCGAGCTTTTTTGAAAGCTCTTCGTCCGAGGGTATCTCTATATAAGACTCGTCCTCTTTACCCTTCCCTCTTGCGCGAAGGACCGCCGCAGGAAATCCCGCATACCGAAGTATCTCGCCGCGATTTAACTTAGGCTCTTCGGGCTCTAAGTGGATAGGGGTAAAAGCGCCTTCCTTTCTATCTGTTCCATTCTTTAAATCTTCAAGAAATTCTTTCATTATCAGTCTCTTATAAAAACAAAAACCGGGCAGGATTATCTTCCAAAGTCTTTGCCCAAAATACTTGAAAGGTTATCCATAATAGCCTTTGCTACGTCAGGTTTATTCATTGAATATACATGCACATTGGTTATTCCATTGGCGTAGAGGTCGATTATCTGGTCTGTTGCGTAGGCGATACCTGCCTGTTTCATTGCATCGGGATCGCTTCCGAAATAGTCCACAAGGCTCTTAAATCTTTGGGGCATAAATGAGCCGGAAAGCTTTATAGCGCGCTCAACCTGTTTTGCGTTGGTAATAGGCATAATACCGGGAAGTACCGG
>JAFPRD010000158.1:0-4223 GCA_017401005.1 Lachnospiraceae bacterium | reverse complement strand
GGGTTCGAATCCCTCTACCCACCCGCAAGCTTAGGTAATGATTCATTTGATCGCCGAGCCCATGTAGGGCTATCGCCAAGCGGTAAGGCACAGCACTTTGACTGCTGCATTCGGCGGTTCGAATCCGCCTAGCCCTGTTCGGAAAATATTTCCGTTTAATGTTGACATACCGCTATGCGGTATGCATTTTTTACAATGGGACACTAGCTCAGTCGGTAGAGCACTTGACTTTTAATCAAGTTGTCGCGGGTTCGATTCCCGCGTGTCTCACTTTTAGCACCGTAGATCTTCGGATTTACGGTGTTTTTGTTTTTGATAAAACGGTTTTACAGTTATTTAATTCTTTTGTTATTGTTTATTAATTTGATAATTTGCAAATAAATGCTTTAATAATCTATAATTAATAAGTTACAGAGGTAAAGGGATAAAGAATCAAAGAGATAAAGAATCAAAGAGATAATAAGGAGAGAGTATGGCTATAAATGATACAAAAATCGGAGGAGTATCTCCGTCGGAAGTTCCCGAAAGCTTTAAACTGAGCAGACTTTCACTAACCTTTGGCATTATGTCGCTTGTGCTGCTCCCGGTATTTTCGGCTCCGGGGCTTATTCTTGGACTACTTGCCGCCGCAAAGGAAAAGGTCGCAAAGAAGTTTTATATTCCCGGAATAGTTACATCTGCTGTTTCCCTTGGGCTTGTTGTCATTTGCTTTATTCTTTTCAGAATTGTGCTCGCTGTATTTGGACTAAAGATAACAGATCTTACGGATATTCAGTATTGTATGGAGGTCATCGCTGATTTTATTGTCGAGCATTCATAGATATTTTGCAGCTTCGCCCGCTAAATAGGGCAAGATGGTTTTAAGGAAGGTAGTTATGAAAAAGAAATCAGGTAGAATCGTATTTATTGTAGCCGCTTTATTGGTATTTTTGATCATGGCGGCTGTTTTGGAGCTTAGTAAGAACACGGTGCCCGGTTTTATACTTTTGGCAGTTTTGACTTGCTGTTTTGTTATTATATTTATTAAGAAACTGAGCGGAAATAAAGGGACTTTTAAAGTACTCGGCTGGTTGGGATACTTTGCGCTTTTTGCTGTTATCCTCGTTGCAACAAAGCCTTCCGTAAAGGCAGTACCCGCTGCAGACTATAAAAATATAGTAAGGACGGGGATAGTTGAGACAGAAAAAGGACAGGTGAGAGGTGTTGTTTCCGAGGATGGAGAGATAGAAATCTACGCAGGAATCCCCTATGCCAAGCCACCTGTAGGACCTTTAAGATGGAAGGAGCCTGTTTCGCCTGATGCATGGGACGGAGTGCTTGAGGCGGACACTTTCGCTCCTATGAGCATGCAGCCTACTAATCTGCCTATCTACGATTCATTAGCACAGATAATCGGATATCATGATTACAAGATTTCTTTAAAGGATAATTTTGTAGCTCCCGTCAGCGAGGATTCACTGTATTTAAATATCTGGAAGCCCGCGGGAGATGTTGAGGATCTGCCTGTACTTGTATATATTCACGGAGGTTCACTTCAGACCGGACAGCCTTGGTACGAGGACTATAGCGGACAGGGACTGGCAAGAGAGGGCGTTATAGTCGTGAATATGGGATACAGACTCGGTGTATTTGGATTTTTCGCGGACGAAGACCTTGCCTTAGAATCCCCTAACAAAACGACAGGCAATTACGGACTCCTTGACCAGATAAAGGCACTCGAGTGGGTAAGAGACAATATAGCGGCCTTTGGCGGAGACCCGGAGAATGTTACCTTATCCGGAGAATCGGCGGGTTCTGCCTGTGTAAGCGCTCTTTGCACGTCACCTCTTGCAAGCGGACTGTTTAAGAGGGTTTTGCTTGAGAGTTCCACTGTGGCTCCCGTTTCACCGACTCATTCTTTCAGACTCCTTTCTGAGGCACTTGAGAGCGGAAAAGAGCTTAAAGAAAGATATAATGCAGAATATATAAACGACCTTAGAAAGATTGATGCGAAGAAACTCGTTAAAGAGGCCGATACACAGCACCATATGACTGTTGACGGATATGTGCTTGAAAAGACGCCCCATGAAGCTTATCTTGCGGGAGAGTTTAACGAAGAAAAGATCATCCACGGGTATAACCTTCATGAAGGAGAAGCCTTTATCCTTTTCGACCAGGCTAATCTTTCAAATTACGAAAAGAAGGTAAGGGATTATTTCGGAGATCTTGCGGATGAAGTCTTTGAGATCTATCCTATAACCACCGGTGATGAGGTAAAGGCTTACTGGGAGGAGATATACTCTGCTGTATTTTTCGATTATCCTCATTACTGCTTAAACAGGCTGGCTAGTGCAAATGATATTCCCGTTTATCAGTATTATTTTGTCAAGGATAACGGAAGACTCGGCAACTGGCACAGCGGAGAAGAAGTGTATTTATACGGAAATATCCCGGAGAAATCGAAGCTTTATGATGAAAATGACAGACATTTAAGTGATGTGATGAAGGGATATTTTGTAAACTATATAAAGACCGGATATCCAAACGGCGAAGATCTTCCTCTTTGGACAGAAAATGCCGGCTCTACTGATGTAATGGAGTTTGGGGACTATATCGGTATGGCTTCTGAGAGAAAGCATGCTCTCTTTGCAGTACTGGACAAGCTGCAGGGATGGGATCTGGAATAAAAATATGTTTATAGCGGAGGATTTTGTAGTATAATCTTAATATCATATAGGTGACATTTTATCAGGCTTCACGGTTGTTTGGAAAAGAGGGAAATGTTATGAAGAAAAACAAAGGGATTTCACTTCTTGAACTGATCATTGCTGTGGCTGTTATGGCGATACTGATAGGTATACTGACGCCGATGTTTGTTAAACAGGTTAACAAATCCAGAAAAGCTAAAGACCTCGTTACCGCAGAGAGGATTTCTACCGCGACATATGTAGCCCTTGCCGAAAACACAGACGCGTTTTATCAATGGGAAAAGGGAACGGATTTAAAAGCAAAAGTCAGCGCTACGGTTGACGGAGTAACGGAAACCTATAACGTATATCTTATTGTTTCCAACGAAAGTAACCCTTATAACTGCTTTCACGGAACCGTTGGATATTTCGGAAAATCTGACGGAAGTACAGGTTTTTACGGAAGTTTAAACTCTCAGATGGGAGCCAGTACAAAAGCCCATAATCCTTCGCTTGTACCGAGCTATAAGATAAAAAGAGAAGGTAAATTACCCGGAAAAGACAAATACTTCAGTAATGTTGACACCTGGAGGATCTGCAAACGGGTAGACAACGGACAGCTTGAGGTCTGGACCGCGGACCATAACAGATACGGCGGATATCCCTGCTTCAGACTTTGGCCGAATCCTGATGATGCCTATACGAAATAGTTTTTAAGGAAATGAGAGATTTATGAAAAAAAGATTTTTGGCGATGGCCCTCGTACTTTTGGTGGCTGCATGTTCTTTGGCGGGATGCGGAAGATTAAAGGCAACTACCATGAGGCTTATGGGTCATGAAGGAAGAATTACCCTTGAGGAAAACGGAAAGCATAAAAAGATCAAGGAGAACCTCAGGATAAACAGCGGCAGTGAGATTACAACTTCGATTTTATCGAGCGCCACCATCGGGCTTGACGATGTCAAGGTCGTATCTATGGACCAAAGCAGTGTTGCTGAGTTTACCCAGGAGGGAAAGAAGCTTGAGATGACCCTTACAAAGGGAAGCATTTTCTTTGAGGTTAAAAAGCCTTTGGAGGATGATGAAACCTTTAATATCAGAACATCAACCATGATCTGCGGTATCCGCGGAACATCAGGATATGTTGAAATATATGATGACGGAACGGAAAGACTTATCGTAACCGATGGTGTTGTACACGTAATCCTTACAGATCCCAAAACCGGAGAAGTAAAGGAGACCGACGTTATTGCCGGTGAGGAGCTTAAGGTTTATCAGGATTATCAGGAAGATCTTGAAAACTTCTTCTTTGAGTTTGATAAGCTGACTTCAGAAATAATTCCCGCTTTTGCGAGAAACTATATCTTATTGCACGAAGAGCTTAAGGAGAAGATCGCAAAGGATATGGGCGAAGAGGAGCTTAACGAAGTCCTTTGGGATGAAAACGTAGGGTATGAACCCTACAGCGCATCATACGGCTACTACGGAGATTTTGAGGGAGTTCTTACCGCTCTTGAACAGCTTGAGATGGCTTTCAGGATCGCAGGCTATGCCTTC
>JAFPRD010000157.1:0-16946 GCA_017401005.1 Lachnospiraceae bacterium | reverse complement strand
CGCACCGACTGCACTTAATGCAATCCAGCCGATCGCGACTGTTGCGAACCCTTCACGGGTGTAGAGATCTCTGGTCTTTGGTTTTTTGAGCTTGATCAAAAGGCCAAGAACAAAGCTGGCGAGAGCACAGATTATGTAAACCAACGAGTGACCGGTTTCGTGATAAATGAAGCCGACTATAGCGGGCAAAAGCAGAAAAGCAGCTTCTATCTGCAAAATCCACCCGATTATATATGTAACCATTGTAAAGTTCATTGTAAGATCCTCCGGGCGAGCAGATTTTACTGCAAAATATCGGATATATCGTTCATTCCCTGGTGTTTGACAACAACCACAACATAGTCGCCGACCTTTATTTCATCGGAACCTGTGGGGAAGATGATCTTATCTTTGCGTGTTATTGAGCAGATATTTATGTCTTTCTTTAACTTAAGTTTTGCAATAGGTGTATTTGTAACGTCGGAACTCTCTTTTACGTAGAATTCCAGAGCTTCAGCCTTTCCGTCTTCAAGCCTGTACAGGTTTTCCACGTTGCTTCCGAGGGAATCGTTCATAGAGCGGGCGTATTTTAGAATCTGGTCCGCGGTAAGGAGCCTCGGGAATATTGTGGTATCAACTTTTATGTCGCTTAAGAGCGAGTTGAAATTGATCCTGTTTATCTTGCTGACTGCTTTTGTATTACTGAGGCGCTTTGCCAAAAGGGCAAGGAGAATATTCTCCTCATCGAGTCCGGTGAGAGCAACAAATCCGTCGGCGCTTTCTAAGCCTTCCTGTAAAAGGAGCTTTCCGTCCGTACCGTCACCGCAGATAACGGTAGCTTGGGGAAGCTTTTCGGAAAGAGTGGTGCAGACTTTTTCGTCAATCTCGATTATCTTTGTATTGATACCGGCAGCCAGAAGTCTTTTTGCAAGGTAGTAAGAGATTGTTCCGCCCCCTACAAGCATAGCCGTTCTTGTCCTTCCGGAAGTAAAGCCTATCTTTCTGAAGAACATTGATGCGGTTTTGGGAGTTGTAACCACGGAAGCCAGGTCGCCTTCTTTAAACACAAAGTTACCTCTGGGGATAATAACTTCATCACCTCTTGTAACAAGAGGAATGAGAACGTTAAATCCCAGGGTGTTTTTCAGATTAATAAGTTCCATGCCGTTTAAAAGGCACTTCTCCGTGATGCGGAAGTGAATAAGCTCGATCCTTCCTTTGGAGAATGTGTCTATTTTAACTGCCGAAGGGAACTGGAATATGCGGGCAATCTCGTTTGCGGTAAGAAGCTCGGGGTTGATGACCATATCGAGTCCAAGCTTATCGCGAAGGAATGAGATCTCCTCGTTGTAAATGGGATTACGGACTCTGGCGATGGTTTTGCAGTGACCTGCCTGTCTTGCTATACAGCAGCAGAGGAGGTTTTGCTCATCGGAAGCGGTAACCGCGATGAGAAGGTCGGCCGATTCAATACCGGCTTCCTGAAGAGTCTGGTAGCTGACACCGTTACCCACTATTCCCTGGGCGTCGAGTTCGTCCGTAATACTGTGGACTCTGTCCGGGTTTAAATCAACCACAACTATATCATGCTGTTCACCGCCAAGCTGTTCAACCAGCGTATGACCTACTTTTCCGCATCCTACAATAATAATATTCATAAAAGTCCTCGTTATTTAAAATTGCCTGTGCAATAAACAAGTATACCACATTTAAAGGGAGGATTAAAGAGACATCGAATTTCGATCAGATCTTGTATTTAGAGATTATTCTGCCAAGCCTTTTTCCGAAGGGAATATCAAGGAGAATAAAGAAAAGCACGTTTGAAACGACATATAAAGCGGTATAGGGAATTGCCGCCAAACAAGCCGCAAGATAACCGGGACCGTTTAAAGAGCCGTAGGTCCAGAGCATGGTCCAGGTATCGAGAAACAAAGAGTAGAATATACCTGAGACGGCTGCGTAGATACAGATGACGATCCTGCGGATGATGGGTGATTTAAAGCTCCTTTTTTGAAAGAAAAGTCCCGCCAAAAGGCCGATTATGCCAAGGGCAGCCATCTGAAAGGGAGTCCAGGGACCTTGACCGAAATAGAAATTGGACAAAAAAGCGCAGAGGCTTCCCACAAGGAAACCTGCTTCGCCTCCAAGATAGATTCCCGTCAGTATTACAATAGCCGAGACAGGCTTAAATGCCGGGAGAGAAGCGAAAATAAAACGTCCGACAATGGAAAGGGCGGTCATAACCGCAATAAGGGTTATTCTTCTTACGCCGGTACGTCTTTTATCAAGGCGCGCAAAAACAAGCGCAAGACTGCCTGCGATAAGTATAAGGGATATTAAGATGTAATATCTTTCAAAAATCATGGGCGCCTTTTCAGTGAATATAGTTTATTGGTTTCAAAGAATTCTTCCGTATTTTTAAATCCGGTCAATCTGCCCATAGACAGGATGGAGCAAAGGTCCGAAACCGCATAGGCAAATTCGAGGTCGTGAGTTGACATAACTACGCATATTCCGTTTTCTGTAAACCTTTTCAGCTCGGATTGCAAAATTCTTTCCAGATTTGTATCCATTCCTTTGCTGGGTTCATCCATTAAAAGTATGTCAGGGTTAAGGGCGGATATTTTCGCCAGTGCAAGAAGCTGTTTTTCCCCTCCGCTAAGGTCAAAAGGACTGGAGGAAAGGTTAAGACGGTTTACATAATCCGGATAATTTGCTTTATTTAAACCTGTATCCGCAAGCTCCTTCTCAACGGTATCGGCGATAAAGAGAAGCTCAACGTTTTGGGGGATATAAGCAATCTTAGGTTTTTTGTCCGAAAAGACTATCTTTCCTTCCTGGGGCTTATAGAGCCCGGATATCAGATTAAAAAGGCTTGTCTTTCCCGCACCGTTGCATCCGAATATAGCATGGCATTTCCCTCTTTTAAAGGAAATATCCAGATTTTCGATTACGTCGGGACTCTTTTTTGTATACCTGAAAAATACGTTTTTTAAGGTTACCGCCGGAGGGGTGACGCTTTGATCATTGGATTTTCCTGCCGCGTCTTCGTTTTCCCTTTTTATCGGAGGCAGGAGTTTTTTATATTCCTCGAGAGCTATATTCGGTTCATCCGCGCAGATTATCCGCCCGCCGTCCATAACCACCATTTTATCGGAAATCGGTGCAACGTAATTTATTTTGTGCTCTGCGATAATGATGGTGATACCCGTCTGGTCGTGCAGCCTTTTCAGGGCCGATATAAACATCTCGGCGTTTTCCGGATCGAGGGCAGATATGGGCTCATCAAGAAGAAGAAGCTTAGGAGACATAGCAAGTAATGAAGAGAGGAGTACCAGCTGCTTTTGTCCTCCCGAGAGGGCTCCCGTATCGGCTCTTGAGATGGATTCAAGTCTGAAGAAGGCAATTATCTCGGCGATACGGTTTTCCATATCGGATTGGGATAATCCTAAGTTTTCAAGACCGAAGGCCAGCTCATGCCAAACCTTGTCAGTGACAATCTGGTCTTCCGTGTTTTGAAAAAGGAGAGCGATATCTCTGCTTTGCTCCTCGGCAGTTAAGGAAGAAAGCTCTTTGCCGTCAAAAAGTATATTTCCGGAGAGCTCACCTGCAGGGGCAATCTCTTGTTTTAAAAGCTTTAAAAGGGTAGACTTTCCACACCCTGTCGGTCCGCATAGTGTGACGATCTCACCTTGAGAGATCCGAAGATCTATATCCCTTAGGGCAAACCTGTCCGCGGAGACATCTGAGGGATTGGAGGGATCATATTTGAAATTAAGATTGTTTATCTTTAAAAAATCCATAATGAGCCTTTATAAAATGATTAACGGTAAGTATCAACGAAAAAATTATGTAAACCGATTCGGATATAATTGACAAAGAGGATTGCTGCGGCATTTTTACCGTGGGATAGTATTCTGTGTAAAAATATCCTTTTACGAGAACTACCCCGAGAAAAACAGCAAGGCAAAAGCTGAGGCAGATCACTAAGATATCAAAACTCCTGAATCTGCTTATTCTAAAGCTCTTTCTTTTTTTTACGCCGTATCCTCTTGCAGTCATAGAGTCTGCAGTAGTCATAGAATGCTCCAAGGACCAGGTTAAAAATCCCGCAAAGATCTTTCCTTCGGCGCGGACAGTCTCGAGAAAACTTCCGTCCCCGTACAGTCCAAGCATCTTTTGGTGCTTTCTGTATGACTTTATATAGAGGCTGTAATGGGGAATGATCCGCATTACAAGGGAGATTATAGTTGCTGCTTTGGCGGAAATGGTGCCGAAAAGGAGCAAAACCTTGTCGCTTGTCATATAGTGGGAGAGGGAAATAAACCAAAGGCCTACGCCCGTGACCATAAGCGCGGAATCGGCTCCGAAAAGAAGAGCTTCAAGGGAAAATCTTCTTCCCGCCACATAGAAAAGAACAGTATCTCCGTTATGATAAAAGAAGGGATTAAACAGGGATATTATCAAAAAAAACAGTATAAAAAAGGGGACTTTTTTAAGTATGTTTTTAGTATCTGTCCATGTAAAAAGCATAACAGATCCCGTTATCAGACAGAGCAGATGGAGCAGGGGATTACGGGAAAAGGCGGGCAGCATTGATACTGTTAAAAAGTAGATAAAGATGGTAAGCGGGTGGAGCCTTTCTATCATTCAAGGTCCCTCCCGATGTTTTTTGAATAAAGGATTTCAACCTTATCACCTTCGCTTAACTTGTAGTATCCGACGCCTATATTAGGCATTTCTCCGTTTACTCTGTACATCCATCCCGAAAGGTCGCCGTACTCGTACTCGTATACGGAGTTTATACCCTTTATATAAGCTAACCCGTATACTGAGTTTTTCTCATAATCAAGCTGGATTCTTTCCAGTCGGCAAACCTCGCTTAAAACGTCAAATACAGACGATCCTTCAGAAACCTTAAGAGAGGTCTCGGGATAGAAGTATCCCCGGTCGATGGTGTCGGCATTAATCGAAAAAAGGATTTCGATGCCGGCATCCGATTCGGAAGAGAGGATAACACTGCTTTTTTCGTTTTCATAGGAGGATCTTGACCTGATATCAAGGGCGGTAAAAATCCCTGCAAACAGTAAAGACGCCACTAATGCCGATATCAGATGTATGGCCTTTTTTCGCTTTACAAATCTGAATATGCCAAGACCTATAAAAAGAACCGAAACAAGTAATGGGATGATTATCTTTAAAGGAAGCGGAGCTTTTTTTTGAATTCTAAAGTCTTCGGAAAGTATGATCTTTCCGTCATAGCCATCAGGGTAAGAATCCTGGTAAATGGCAGTAAGAGCCAGCGCCGACTGTGACGAGGCCATATCATTTGAAGGCGTCCCTTTTGAGTGAACAAATCCGTCGTCATCATTTTTGTATATCAAAAGACCTTTGTAAAGGTCGGCACCTTGTGACTTAAAACGCTCATCCGAAAGGATAGGGATATTAAGAGCCTTGAGAGCAAGGATAACCTGGGATGTGCTTTCGCTGCAATAGGTTCCGAAGCTTGCAAAGTCGCCGCCATCGCCTTGAATTGAGGATAAGAATCCGATTGCCTTATCTACGCAGGAAGAAAGGTCCTTGTATAGCGCGGCTCCGTCTCCTGATTCAAAGGCCGTTTTATAATAATCGCTCTGTTTAAGAAAAGCCGGAGCAAGTACCTGCAGGGTCATAGCGGTAACATCCGTATCGCCTTCGTCTCCGGCTAAGGTAAAGCCGCCGTCATTGCACTGCAGATTTAAAAGAGCTTTAATTATTTCTTCCCTTGTAAATGAAGCTTCATCAAATCCGCAAACATCCATCATATAGAGCCCGTATACATAGCTCATAATGCCTTTTTCACCGATGGTTCCGTAAAGGGCTTTTTCGAGTACCTCGGGCCTTACATCTGTGTTTCCGGAAACAATGTAGTATGTGGCGAGGGATTTTTGAAGAGAGGTGGGAAAGATTCCTTCCTCTGAGGTTACGCCCTCATAAAGGGCGGCTTCAAGTGAAGCGGAATATTTTGAAAAATTCGCACTGATCGCGGGATTTTGGATTATCGAAAGAATATAGTTTTGGTTGGTACCGTTTAAAGGGGATTCGCAAAATGTGTCATCAATAAGAACTTGAAGGTTATCCTTGCCTTCAAGAGCCATTTTCCATCTGTAGGTTTCGTAAATATCTTCGAGGATTTCGCCGCCTTCCGACGCCGATGAGGAAATATTAAAAAGGGAGAAAACGGTCGTAAAAAGGCACAAGCAAACAAGACCCGCACAAACTGCGCGTGAAAACAGTTTACGTCCTTTACTTACGATCATTCTCTCCGGTTTTAACATTGTTTCTTTAGTTGCCGGTGGATAGCAACCCTTTTTACTGATTATTCAGCTGCCTGATATACTTCGTAAACGAAAGAGTAGGTATCTCCGTCAGCGATGGGCTGAGCGTCGATGGTTGAAGTTCCGTATTCTCCGTTAACATATACTGACCAGTATGCGCCGTCTGTATCGTAGTTGGCTTCAACGCCGTTGATGGTAGTTACATAGTATCCCCAGTCTTCGCTGGTACCGTCAATGGTTACGCCATCAAAATCAGAGATTGCATCGTAAAGAGTTGTTGCCTGAGTCTTTCCTGAGAAAGATTCGGTAGCTCCATCGGGACCTGTTACCTCGATGGTGATGTTTGCACCCTTAGCTCCGCAAGCGGTAAGACCGAATGCGAGTACAAGGGCTCCTGCAAGAGCTGCTGCTCTGCGGATTACTTTTGATAAACTGTTTTTCATTTTTTCACTTTTCCTTTCTTGTTTTCGGTTTCGGCAAAAACAAGTGTGCAGGCCCACGTATCTGACTTATCGCAATGTTACGGCACGAGGTAGATAACGGTATTTAAATACACTGATTGTGCTTGCACAAAGAAGTGTATTTGAATGCCGGAATCGTTCCGACAAAGTCGGAACTGCGTCTTCATGAGCAAAAAGGCACTTGTGCCGTTTGCGAATGAAAGACGTAAGAACTCGTTATAACTTGTGCCAATCTCTGCTTCCACCAAGCAATAATGCGCTTCACAGTGACCGACTCGCGGAGACTTTCACTCCATTCCGTGTTTCCCGAAAACCGAGGGCTTTTCGTAGCCTTCGGCATTTCTTCGAGCATACACACACAACGAAGAATCTTACCATATTTTTTATGCCTTTTCAATCGATGAAGGTCCATTTTACGCCGGCAGACAGAAATAATCATTGAACTTTGCCTTTAAAACATTCATAATCTATATTGACGGGCAAAACATTTTTGAGGTGCGTTTTATGAATCCTGAAATTAATATGAGCGTATCGCCGATCTTTAGAAAAGACGGCGCAAAATCAATATATCTGATCTTTACGGACGGCGAAAAGAGCGCGGAGATTCTTTTGCCCGATCCGGGAAGCGAAGTAAAGGCGCTGAGTAATAAAGGCTTTTCCGAAGATGAGATAAAAAGCCTTATAGAATATGTAAAAAATGACAGGGATAATATAACGGGGGTAGCGGGAAAAGTGACGCCCTTAAAGGCATTTCTCGGACAGGAACAGGGAAAGTAGTTACCGTCAGTTTTTTAAAAGGTGCGAGGAGATTAAAAATGCGAATCCTTCTTGATGCGGACCAAATGAGAAAATGCGACAATTACACATCGGAGCATTTTGGCATAGACAGCGCTGTTTTAATGGAAAGAGCGGCGCTTGCTACTTTTATTTCAATATGCAATACGGGGAATATGTATGAAGATTCCAAGGCCCTGATAATCTGCGGCACGGGAAATAACGGAGCGGACGGGCTTGCCCTTGCGAGAATTTTTTTCGAGGGAGGGTACAGAGCGGATTACTCGATCCCTTTTGATGAAGGAAAGCATAGTGAGCTTTTTGATCGCCAGAAAGATACATTATTAAAATATGGACTTGAGCCTGTACCTTTTAGCGGGATAAAAGATGAGTATGATATTGTTATTGATGCGATGTTCGGGATCGGCCTGTCAAGAAGACTGTCGGACGAGAGAATATCTGCTATAGAAAAGATGAATGCGCTTTCCGGCTACCACGTTGCGATGGATATACCAAGCGGGATAAATGCAGATACCGGGGCTGTAATGGGAGCGGCTTTTGCTGCGGACCTTACCGTAACATACGGATTTGCCAAAAAAGGATTGGTACTTGATCCGGGAAGAGGATATGCGGGGGAATTGCTTATCGCCAATATCGGTATTACGGACAGATCGCTTGAGGCGCTTGAAAAGCCTGTCTGTAGCGTGCCCGAAACATCGGATATCATTGAAAGCCTGATTAAAAGACCGGCAGACGGAAACAAGGGAACCTTCGGGAAAGTGCTCGTGTTTGCGGGATCCGAGAAAATAAGCGGAGCTTGTGTCCTTGCCTGCCTTGCGGCTTTTAAAGCAGGAGCCGGAATGGTTAAGGTTATTACGAGCGAGGAAAATGCGGAAATAGTCAAAAAGACCTTGCCTGAAGCGATGGTTACGACTGTTGGTTTGCATAAGTCTGGCGCGGAGGATTTAAAAGAAGACGCCGCCTGGTGCGATGTGATCCTTGCGGGACCGGGTATAGGCGTTAAAGATGAAGCAAGAAAGGTGTTTGAATGCCTTCTTGATGTATCCGGCGAAAAGCCGGTTGTTATTGATGCGGACGGATTAAATATCATTTCTTCGGATAAAGAATTGCGTAAAAAGGTTAAAGAAAGGGACGGACTTACCGTACTTACGCCCCATCTTGGCGAGTTTTCGAGACTGACGGGTCTTGATGTAAAAGACATCAAGAAAGATTTTTGCATGAATGCATCGGACTTTGCCAAAGAGGAAAACGTGATCCTTGTGGCGAAGGACTCTGTTTCTGCAGTGACAAACGGAGAATCCACGCAGCTTATCACATCGGGAAACAGCGGAATGGCTACGGCGGGAAGCGGTGATGTACTTGCGGGTATTATAGCGGCGCTTCTCGGAAATGTGACGGGTATCTGTAAAAGCAGGGGTGAAGTATCTTCCAAAGAAAAATTGTTTGATGCGGTTAGAAACGCCGTGTATATCCACGGTATGGCGGGAAGTGCCTGTCTTGAGGATATGGCTGAGGATTCGGTTACTGCGGGAGATATCATCGCACATCTTCAAGGCGTTATAAAAGATATCAGGGAAGAACAAAAGAAATCTAAAAACGATAAGGAGAGGGTTTAAATGAGCAGATTTTTCATTATCGTACTTGACAGTTTTGGAATCGGACAGATGCCCGATGCGGAAAAGTTTGGGGATTTTAACGTTAATACCATAGGCGCCGTCTCGAGAACGGGGGCGCTTAACGTACCCAATATGAGAGACCTCGGACTTTTTCAGATCGAGGGAGTGGATGTCGATGAAAGCATAGACAGAGGCTCATCTCACAGCGCTATGATCGCAAGGATGACCGAAAAAAGCGCGGGAAAGGACACTACAATCGGCCACTGGGAGATTGCGGGACTTGTTTCCGAAAAGCCCCTTCCCACCTATCCGAACGGCTTTCCTAAGGAAATTCTTGATGCGTTCTCAAAGGAGACCGGCAGAGGTGTCCTTTGCAACAAGCCCTATTCCGGAACAGAGGTTATAGCCGATTACGGCGATGAGCACGTTAAAACGGGAGATCTGATAGTCTATACCTCCGCCGACAGCGTATTTCAGATAGCGGCGCATGAAGATGTTGTCCCTTGCGAGACCTTGTATGAATACTGCAGGATCGCAAGGAAGATTCTTACAGGGGAGCACGGCGTGGGCAGGGTTATTGCAAGACCCTTCGTCGGGGAAAACGGCAATTATACAAGGACTCCGAGAAGGCATGATTTTTCTCTTCTTCCCCCCGGAGATACCATGCTTGATGTTTTAAAAGCGAATGGAAAAGATGTTATCGCCGTGGGAAAGATCAATGATATCTTTGCAGGGAAAGGAATAACGGAGTACGTTTATACATCGGGAAATGCGGAAGGAATAGAGCGCACACTTGAATATCTGGACAGGGACTTTGACGGTCTTTGCTTTGTGAATCTTGTGGATTATGATATGCTCTACGGTCACAGAAGAGACAGCGAGGGATATGCCGCAGCACTCAATTATTTTGATCTTAAGCTTAAGGAAATTCTTTCAAAGCTTAAAGAAGATGACGCTCTGCTTATTACCGCGGACCACGGCTGCGATCCTTCCTATACAAAAACAACCGACCATACAAGAGAGTATACGCCAATGTTGCTCTACGGAAAAAAGATCCCTGCCGGTAATCTTGGAACAAGAAGCACATTTGCCGATATTGCCGCGACTGCCCTGGACTTTTTAGGACTTTCGGAGCGCCTTGCGGGGGTAAGCATGCTCTAAAAAGCAATTAACTATTGCAAAAGAGTACATGTATATGATAAAATACGTTTATCTGTGGAAGATTGCAGATTTTTCAATTTGTATATAATTTAAGGAGGCTTTTCCATGAAGCATATCAAGACTTTAACTACCAGAGATCTCAAGGAGTCCATGAAGAAGGGCGGATGCGGCGAGTGCCAGACTTCCTGCCAGTCAGCTTGCAAGACCTCTTGCACCGTTGGTAACCAGACTTGCGAGAAGCTTAAGTAATCTGTTCGCTAACTGTAATGCATTATGCAAAATTTAAGCAGCGATAAAGCATCGCTGCTTTTGTTTTGCTTTAGTGGTGAGTGCTGAGAACTTGCCGGTTTTCGCTATTAGAAAGGCAAAGAAGAAATACTATGATACATTGCTATAAAAACAACGGATATAATATTGTCCTGGATGTAAACAGCGGCTCGGTTCATGTAGTAGACGATATGGTTTACGATATGATACAACTTATCGAGCCTTTATATGAGCAGGGGATAAAGGATGCCGATACCCTCACAGCGGCAGCCCTTCATGTCGGCGGTTTGAAATACCCCGAAGATGAGGTAAAGGAAGCTGTTTTGGAAGTACTTGAACTTGCCGAAGCACAGCAGCTTTTCACAAAAGATATTTACGAGAATTATGTTGATTCCTTCAAGGATCGTCAGACTGTTGTTAAGGCTCTTTGCCTTCACATTGCGCATGACTGTAACCTTGCCTGCAAGTATTGTTTCGCCGAGGAAGGTGAGTATCATGGACGAAGGGCACTTATGTCCTTTGAAGTAGGTAAGAAAGCTCTCGATTTCCTTGTAGCCAATTCCGGCAACAGAGTAAATCTTGAGGTTGACTTTTTCGGCGGCGAGCCTACTTTAAACTTTGATGTTGTTAAACAGCTTGTTGAGTACGGAAGAAGCCTTGAAAAGACCAACAACAAAAAGTTCCGTTTCACCCTTACCACAAACGGCGTTTTACTGAACGATGAGATTCTTGAATTTGCCAATAAGGAGATGGGCAATATCGTTCTTTCAATCGACGGACGTAAGGAAGTAAACGACCGTATGCGTCCCTTCCGCGGCGGACAGGGAAGCTACGATACCATCGTTCCCAAGTTCAAGAAGGTTGCCGACAGCCGTAATCAGATGAATTACTATGTTCGCGGAACGTACACTCATTACAATCTTGACTTTTCCGAGGATGTACTCCATCTTGCGGATCTTGGATTTGAGCAGATTTCCGTTGAGCCCGTTGTGGCACAGCCCACCGATGATTACGCTATCCGTGAGGAAGATATCCCCAAGCTTAAGGAAGAGTACGATAAGCTTGCGGTGGAGATGCTTAAGAGAAAGAAGGAGGGAAGACCTTTTAATTTCTTCCACTTTATGATCGACCTTCAGGGCGGTCCTTGCGTAGCAAAGCGTCTTTCCGGATGCGGTTCGGGATGCGAGTATCTTGCCGTAACTCCCTGGGGTGATTTTTATCCCTGCCATCAGTTCGTCGGAAACGAAGATTTCCTTATGGGAAATGTGGATGACGGAATTGTGCGCGACGACATCAGATATGAGTTTAAACAGTGCAATGTTTACGCCAAGGAAAAGTGCCGCAAGTGTTTTGCCAAGTTTTACTGTAGCGGCGGATGCGCGGCCAACTCATACAACTTCCACGGCAAGATTACCGATGTATACGAAGTTGGATGTGAGCTTCAGAGAAAGCGTATCGAGTGCGCGATCATGATGAAGGCAGCGGAGGCTGAATTTACAGAAAATTAATTAAAGTATTTCAAAATAGTCGCAATTTTTAGTTATTTATGTTATATTTTATTTGAAGAAAATAAAAGGCATCACTGACTTGGAGGGTTTTGTTATGGATAGAATCCTTATTGTTGACGATACTGAAATGAGCAGGGAGCTTTTGGCTGAGCTCCTTGAAGATAAATATGAAGTTGTATTTGCGAGAAACGGGCGGGAAGCGCTTCACATTCTATCTATTCAGATGGGGGGCATTACAGCTGTGCTTCTGGATCTTTTGATGCCCGAGATGAACGGATATGAGTTCCTTATGGAGATCAGGGATCGCAAGTGGGATTCAAGATTTCCTGTGATCGTTATATCCGGTGATGACAGCGAATCAAGCAAAGAAATCTGCGAAGAATTGGGCGTTAATCACTACATCTGTAAGCCCTTCAGACACAGAGAAGCCTTAGCTGAGATCGCTTCGGCTATCAAAGAGTACAACGAAAGACAAAACGCGACCTGACAATAGTCATATAAATATTGATTTTTTTTCAAAATAAGTGTATTTTAGATTAGTGTGTGCATTATTTCGCATTGATCTAAAGTACACTTTTTATTATCTAATTTTTTAGATTATTCAGGAAAGGGATCTTTATTATGAAAAAGAGCACGGCTATTATTACGCTCGTCCTGATCATCGCCCTTACTTTAGGTATCGGATATATCGATATCAAGGGTACCGATGCACAGGGAACCGCCAGCGCAAAGGACATTTCACTCGGACTTGATCTTGCGGGCGGAGTCAGCATTACTTATCAGGTAGTGGGAGAGGAAAATCCCGATGCTACCGACATGGCTGATACAATTTATAAGCTTCAGCAGCGTGTTGAAGGTTACAGCACCGAAGCTATCGTTTACCAGGAAGGAAGCAATCGTATCAATATCGAGATTCCCGGCGTAAGCGATGCAAATGCAATCTTACAGGAACTTGGTAAGCCCGGTCAGTTATACTTTATCGCTCAGACCGATGATGAGGGCAATGCCAATTATACTTGGACCGGGGAGGGATACGTCCTTAACAAGTCGATCGAAGACCTTTTGGCAGACGGTTCAATAAAGCTCCAGGGTACCGACGTTGCTGACGCAAGAGCGGTATCTTCTCAGGATAATCTTAAGAATACCCAGTATGCGGTTGCTCTTACTATGACCGATGAGGGTAAGCAGAAGTTCGCTGATGCTACTACACGTGCTTACGGAAAGGGCGAGACCCTTGCCATCTACTATGACGGAACTTTCGTAAGCGTTCCCAGCGTAAGCGGCGCTCTTACCACAGGAGAAGCGCAGATTACCGGAAACTTTACCTACGAAGAAGTTGAAAAGCTTGCTTCCACAATCCGTATCGGTGGACTTTCTCTTGAACTTGAAGAGTTACATTCAAAGGTTGTAGGAGCTCAGCTCGGACAGGATGCCATATCCACCTCATTAAAGGCAGGTCTTTTCGGATTCATCGCCGTAGCAATCTTTATGATCGCTGTATACTTTATGCCCGGTGTATGCGCTGTTATCGCTCTTGTTGCTTACATCGCGCTTATCGTTCTTTTACTTAACGGCTTTGATATGACTCTTACCCTTGCGGGAATCGCAGGTATCATCCTTTCAGTCGGAATGGCCGTTGACGCTAACGTTGTTATCTTCGCACGTATCCGCGAGGAGATCGCTGCGGGATTCTCCGTTGACAGTGCGATCAAGACCGGATTTAACAAAGCTCTTTCAGCTATCTTAGACGGTAATATCACAACCCTTATCGCAGCAATCGTTCTTTGGATCTTAGGACCCGGTTCAGTTAAGGGATTTGCACAGACTCTTGTACTTGGTATCGTTCTTTCAATGTTTACTGCTCTTGTTGTTACAAGACTTCTTATCAGAGCTTGCTACGCTCTCGGTATGACAAATCCTGCTCTTTACGGAAAGGCTAAAGACAGAAAGGCCGGAAACTTCTTATCCAAGAGAGGACTTTTCTTCGGTATCTCCTGCGCAATTATCGTAGCCGGACTTGTATTTATGGGTGTTAACAAATTCGCCCTTCACAGAGATGAGCTTAACTACTCCCTCGAGTTTAAGGGTGGTACAGCTACTACCGTAGACTTCGACAGAACATGGACCCTTGACGAGCTTACCGCAGACGTAGAGCCCGAGATTCAGAAGGTTACCGGAAGCAATGTACAGATTCAGACAGTATCCGGAACCAATGAGGTTATCTTTAAGACCAATTCACTCGATGTAGAGACCAGAGAAGCTCTTGAGGATATGTTTGTCGATAAGTTCGGCATCCCCGCTTCCAAGATTACTACCGAGACCATCAGCTCCACCATCAGCGGAGAGATGAAGAGAGATACTATTATCGCGGTTGTTGTTGCAATCGTACTTATGCTTATCTACATCCGTATCAGATTCAAGGATATGCGTTTCGGTATCAGCTCTATCATTGCCCTTGCGCATGACGTTTTGGTTGTTATCGCTTTCTACGCTGCGGCGAGAGTATCAGTCGGAAATACCTTTGTAGCCTGCCTGCTTACCATAGTAGGTTACTCAATCAACGCTACCATCGTTATCTTCGACCGTATCCGTGAGAATTCTGGAATCATGATAAAATCAGACCTTAAGGAGATTGTAAATAAGAGTATTACACAGACCCTTTCAAGAAGTATCTTTACTTCCCTTACAACCTTCATCATGGTCGCTTTCCTCTTCGGATTCGGTGTTTCAAGTATCCGCGATTTCGCCCTTCCTCTTATGGTTGGTATCGCCTGCGGATGCTACTCATCAGTTTGTCTT
This sequence comes from Lachnospiraceae bacterium, assembly GCA_017401005.1. Classification (GTDB taxonomy): domain Bacteria; phylum Bacillota; class Clostridia; order Lachnospirales; family Lachnospiraceae; genus AC2028. The sequence goes on along the minus strand of JAFPRD010000157.1, from coordinate 2,043 downwards.
GCAGGCGCCCTTTGGTACACCTTCAAGGTTAAGTTTGCCGGAAAGAAAAAGGCATAAGGAAAGCAGATTATTTGAGTATACTATTGTATGGAAAAATGGTTTGTACAAACTAAAAAAGCAGATTTTGAAAGCTGGAGCAGAGAGCTCGGGATTGATGTAGTAACGGCCCGGGTTCTCCGCAACAGGGATATTTTAACCGCCGAGGAAGCTAAACGCTTTCTTGGCGGTTCTGTTAATGAGATGCATGATCCCTTCCTTATGAAGGATATGAAAAGGGCTTCGGAGGGCATCCTTGATGCAGTTAAAGAGGGTAAAAATATCCGCGTTATCGGGGATTATGATGTTGACGGCGTAACCAGTGCCTATATACTTACGAAGGGCATAAAAGCTATCGGAGGAAATGTTTCCACGGCCATACCCCACAGAGTAAAGGACGGATACGGGTTAAACGATGCCCTTGTTAATGATGCTGCTTCGGACGGGGTTAATCTCATAGTTACCTGCGATAACGGTATAGCGGCAGCAGCACAGGTTGAGCTGGCCATAAGCCTTGGAATGGATGTTATCGTTACCGACCACCACGAGGTCCCCTTTACAGAGGATGAGGGCGAAAAGAAGATGATACTTCCGAAGGCTCTTGCTGTAGTCAATCCTAAGCGATACGACTGCGAATATCCCTTTAAGGGAATCTGCGGAGCTATGGTAGCCTATAAGCTTATGCAGGCTGTTCTTGCTTTGAGCGGAAATGAAAGTCTGAGGGGCTGTATGGATGAACTCTTAGAGTTCGCCGCCCTTGGTACTGTTTGCGATATTATGGAGCTTAAGGACGAAAACAGGATAGCCGTTAAGGCCGGCCTTAAGCTTATGGCAAAGTCCTCCAATATAGGTTTAAATGCCCTTATAGAGGTTAATTCACTGGATCCTTCAAAGCTTAGTGCTTACCATATGGGGTTTGTTATCGGACCTTGTATAAACGCCAGCGGAAGGCTTGATACCGCTCTAAGAGCCTTTGAACTTTTAAGCTCAAAGGACAAAGCCGAGGCCCTTACAATAGCGACGGAATTAAAGTCCCTTAATGACAGCAGAAAGTCCCTGACCAAAGAGGGGACTGAGAGCGCCTTCAGGTATATTGAGGAGCATAATCTCGCGGACAAGAGTGTTTGGATCATCTATCTTCCGGAAGTACATGAAAGCATAGCCGGAATTATCGCCGGAAAGGTGCGTGAAAGATACAATCATCCCGTTATAGTGCTGACTTCGGGAGAGGACGGAGTTAAGGGCTCCGGAAGGTCCATAGAGGGCTATCATATGCAGGAGAACCTTACCGCAGCAGCGCATCTTTTGGACAAGTTCGGCGGACACGCCATGGCAGCGGGAATGTCACTAAAGGAAGAGAATATAGAGAAGCTGGATGAATTCCTTAATGAGAGAGCAAATCTTTCAGAGGATGATTTCGCAGCAAAGGTGATGATCGATGTACCGATGCCGATAGATTACGCTACTATGAAGCTTGCGCAGGAACTGGAAAGTCTCGAGCCCTTTGGCGCGGGAAATCCCATCCCTTTATTTGCGATGAAGGATGCGGAGCTTCTTTCAATGAAGAGATTCGGGGCGGAAGGAAAGTACGCCCGTTACAGCATAAAAACGCCCTCGGGTAAAATAGCAGAGCTTACCTCTTTTACAGACCCGGAGATTTTTCTTTCTTTCCTTGATGAGAAGTTTGGGGAAGGATGCGGAAAGCGTTTTGAGGAAGGTGGCTCCTTTGGAAAAGAAGCTGAATGTGCTGCCGGCAAGGCAGTGGATTCCCTTAAGATAAATATCGTTTACAGCCTTGATATTAACAGATTCAGAGGCAGAGAAAGCCTTCAATATATGCTCAAAAATTTTTGCTAAAAAAGTTTGCAAAACTTGTTGACAGATAAAGGCTGTGATGGTAATATATCACTGTTGCGCGCGGAAGTGTCGGAACTGGTAGACGAGCAAGACTAAGGATCTTGTGATAGCAATATCGTGAGGGTTCAAGTCCCTTCTTCCGCATCAATG
>JAFPRD010000017.1:0-6719 GCA_017401005.1 Lachnospiraceae bacterium | reverse complement strand
GGCATTTCTCATAGCTTCGGAATGTGCCTTTTTGGACTCCATACAGTAATTCGAAACAGCGTAGGGTCCGATAGCCATCGGTTCGTTTTCTTTTAAAAGATAATGCTCCGGCTCGTACTGACCGACAAATTTCTTGATAGGCTCATCATCCCAAAGGGTAATGTTCTGAACCGCGTGGGATGTAATAAATCCGTCCTGGCAGATCATAACGGGAAGATGAACTCCCTTTGCCTCGGCGATCCTGTGGGCCTGAAGGAAATTGTCGTAAACTTCCTGGTTTGTCTCAGCGTAGATCTGGATCCATCCGGAATCTCTTGCGCCCATAGAATCCGAATGCTCCGCATTGATATTAAGAGGACCGGTAAGGCCTCTGTTTACAAGAGCCATAACAATGGGAAGCCTGCTTGATGCGGCGCAGTAGAGCATCTCCCACATAAGAGCCATACCCGCGCTGGACGTAGCCGTAATCGTTCTTGCACCGGCTGCCTCAGCACCCATAGCCGCGCTCATAGCGCTGTGCTCGCTCTCTACGGGAATAAATTCTGTAGTAATCTCTCCGTTTGCGATCATAGAAGCTACAAACTGAGGAATCTCGGTAGAAGGGGTTATGGGAAAGGCAGGCATAACATCGGGGTTAATCTGCTTGATTGCATGTCCGATAGCTTCGTTTCCGGACATTCTTGTTTTTGTAGCCATCTTTTAACCCTCCATCGTAATCGCACCGAAAGGACACGCTTTTACGCAAATACCGCATCCTTTACAGTGGTCGTAATCAAAATCAAGTCTCTTTCCGTCCTTAACAGGAATTGAAGAGTCGGGACAAAAAGGAACGCAAAGCAGGCACTGCTTGCACTTTTCTTTATCAAGTACGGGAGTCTGAGTTCTCCACTCGCCGGTGTTGAAATCTCTTGACGTAGCCGACTCATATATCTGCAGACCCTCCGTAAGGTCCTGCCACTTAGATTGTTCATTTATTTCAGAAGCTTTTATTGCCATCTTACTACCTCCTCTATAGCCATATTCAGGGCCTTAAGGTTACCGTCCAGCACTTCAGGCTTTCTGGCGAATTTATGCTCAAGAGAGGTCTTCATCTCCCTTAAAAAAACGTCCATCTCCATAACTTCGGAAATCTTTACCATGGCAGCAAGCATAGGTGTATTGGGGAAATACTTTCCCAAAGTAGCCATACTAACCTTTCTGGCATCGAGGGCGTAGATCTTTCCCTTATAATCCCCGACAAGAGGCAATATTTCGTCTTTACTTTTCTGGGTGTTGATGAGAATACCGCCGGTTTCTTTAAGTCCGCCGGTAACATTAACGGAATGCAAAAGAGTATCGTCAACAACTGCAACAAAATCAGGCTCATAGATATTGGAATGAACCCTGATTTCTTTATCGCTGATGCGATCGTACGCCGTAATAGGCGCGCCCATTCTCTCCGGGCCGTACTCAGGAAATCCCTGAACCTGCTTGCCGGCCTGGAAAGCGACATCGGCCAAAAGAAGCGCAGCGGTCTTCGCACCCTGGCCGCCTCTGCCGTGCCATCTGATTTCGGTTAGTTTACTCATAGTTTTCTTCCTTCTGTATTTCTTCTTCCTTTTCGCTGCCTTCTTCATCTGCAGCGGGCTCGGGAAGTTCTATCTCAATCTTTTCGATACGGCTCTGGTCAAGGCCTCTTACCGTAAGCTTCGTACCATCTTCCAAAGATACGCTCTCTCCGTCCTCGGGGAGACGGTCAAGCTGTTCTATCATAATACCGCCGATAGAATCGTAGCTTTCGCTGTGGATATCAGTCTCAAGAGCATCATTGAGATCGTCGGTACTCATAGAAGCCTCAACAAGGTACTTTCTTTCTCCGACTTCGGTGATAAGAGTCTCTTCGTCTTCGTCGTACTCGTCTCTGATCTCGCCGACGATTTCCTCCAAAAGATCCTCTAAGGTGATCATACCGACGCAGTCGCCGTACTCGTTCATAACAAGGGCGATGCTGGTGGTTTCCTTCCTCATCTCCTCTAAAAGGTCGGCTGTCTTTTTATGCTCGTGAGTGTAGATACACTCTCTTAAATAATCTCTGATAACAAAGTCTTCGGTATTTTCGCAAAAGGCAAGATCCTTGATGTTTATAACTCCGAGGAAATGGTCCTGCTCGCCCTCTTCATCCTCTTCGTAAACAGGAAGTCTTGTGTACATATGCTCCTTAAAGGTTTCCTTAACCTCGTCGAAGGTGTCCGATACCTTTACGGTGACCATATTTACTCTGGGGATCATAATATCCTTGGCTTCCGAATCGGAGAATTCAAACACATTAAGGATCATCTCTCTTTCTTCCGATTCGATAACACCGTCCTCGTGTCCCGCCTCAACATATGTTTTAAGCTCGGTTTCCGTCATCTGCTCATGGTAGTTTCCATCTATACGGAAAAGCTTTTGAATGCCTTTGGTTATTACATCTACGATAAAAATAACCGGTGTCAATATAACCATCAGCACGTAGATAAGTCCGCTGTATATAAATGCAATCTTTTCCGCGTAGCTCATAGCCCAGTTCTTGGGAACGATTTCTCCGAATATAAGGATAACGATAGTTAAAATTGCCGTAGCTATTCCGACGGCAACACTCTCCGAAAGAGTCATTCCTGCTATTTTACTGATCTTTATGGCTAAAACGGTAGCTATAGAAGATGCGGATATATTAACAATATTGTTGCCGATAAGGATTGCGGAAAGCATCTTGCTACGCTTTTCCAAGATCTTGTCCACCCTTGCGGCAGCCTTGTTTCCCTCCTCGGCAAGGGAACGGATCCTTATCTTGTTTACTGTAGTAAGAGCCGTCTCAGCCGATGAGAAAAATGCAGATAAAATGATTAATGCTAAAAGTAAAATAATCTTTAGTATAGTTTCTATGTCCAAAAAGAATGCCCTCCTATGGCATTAATATAAATAATACCATAAAAGGGCAATCCTTACCACATTTTGAACCTATAAATCTGTATATTATTCAGTAAAATCTTCGCCCCCAAGAGAACGTAAAAGTTTGAATGTATCTTTATAAACTTTTTTTCTGCCTTCGGTAAGCAAGTATCCGAGATCCGAATAAAGACCTTCATTATCAAGGATATCAGCCACAAAAGGTGAATATCTCTTTCCGGCTCCGGCTTTTACTTCCCCTATAAACTCATCGAGGGTCTTTCCTACGCTGTAGCTTCTTCCAATCTCGTCAGTAGCAGCGTCCATGCAGTCGGCTACACAGATGATATCGATGATGGTTTTAACAGGGCTTTTGCCGATATCAAAGCTCTCAGGGTATCCTTCGCTTCTGTCGTAGTAAGTGTGGTGTCCCGCCGCAACGTCAGCGTATGCTTTTGTGCTCTCGTTCTTTCTTAAAAGCTCCCAACCCATAAGGGAATGAGACCTGATAATAGGCATCTCGGAAGACAAAAGATTTCTGCCGTAAACAAATACAGTATCGATGATTATCAGCTTACCGAAATCATGGCACATCGCCGCATGATGTGTATACTTAAGAATCCTGTCCTTGTAAGCGGGAAGTTCTTCTTTTGAAGGGCATCCGCATATGCCCACAAAAAGCTCTGGACTAACCTTCATAAGATACTCGGCGATACATACCGCAATCCGCGCAACCATTATGGAATGGATATATGTGGGCGGATGGAAACCTGCCATAACCTTAAGTCCGAATTCCTCGAATGTGATTCCTCCGGGAATCTCCACAAATCTAAGGAGAATTGCGGAATATATACCAAGAACGCTTGAAATCCACTCCATCATCGGAATACGAAAAGCGTAAGAAGCAATCTCATTATACATATCTTTGATATTGCTCTTAATCTTTTCGGTAAGCTCACCGTCTCTGGCCGCGTCAATGTATGCCAAAGAAGCGATAAGATTGTCTCCGCCGTTTCTGTCGTACTCGAACTTATCTGCAAAGCTCCAGATTGTGTACATACGCTTCATGTGGTCTTCTCTTGTACACTCTCCGGCTGCATATCTGATGCCTTCTGTAATCTCGTAAACATACTCATACGGAAAGACCTTTTCGTATATTTCAGTACAGCATCTTCCGTATTCTGCCGTAATATTTGCGTACTTTTTCAGCGTAGATACAAGTTCAGGGTCGCTTCTGTCGGCTCCGATGATCATTATATACTCGTAGCACTTAAGCATGTGCTTATCCCAGGAATATTCGGGAAAAGCCTCTCTGTAAAAAGGATCCATTGCAATCCTGATAGAATCCTCAATAAGAGAGATACGCTTTCTGGACATCTCGGCTGCGCCCTCGCACTCATGCATATGCTCGTACAAAACAGGACCGTATCTGGAGTTTATAAGCACAATCCGCTTAAGCTCGTCTGAAAGCTTTACAAATTTCTCTTTATCAAGGTACTTTATGATCTCATAAAAAGCTTCAAGACCGGCATTTCTGAAATACTCGGGCACCTCGGGACAAGCCGTAAGTCTCATGGTCTGGTTAACCATAAGGTATGCGTTTGCGATAAGCATATCAAGGGCTTCTATATAGTACTCGTCATCTCCGCTCTTTTTCGCGTCATCCGCCAGTCTTACCGAAATCGAAAAAGCCAAAGATGCATCAAGGTTCTTTCCGCTGTTCGGGTCAGTAAGCTTATAGCAAAAGTCCTTGAAATTGGCAAATACTTCTTTACTGAAGCACTTATCGTAAGAAAGCAGCGGTCTTACGCAGTTTTCGATTATCATACGGTTGTCGGCCGCTATCTTACCTATTTCCTCGAAATTATTTCGAAGAAACTTCGAATACTCTTCGCTTGTTTTAATCTCTTCAAGAGAAGGGGAAGAAAGCTTTCTGATACGTCTTATCCTCTTAACGTACTCAGTTGAGCTTGACTTCATAATATTATCATCGCTCTCAAAGCAGTATACATTGGAATACTTGTCATACAGATAGCTTATAAAATCTTCCGCGCAAACCTTACTTCCGGTAATCTCAAAGATCCAGTCCGAAGGCTTTAAGATGTTGGCTTCTTTATAAACATTTTCAGCCATCCATTCATTTATCTTACCGAAATCGCCCTCGCGTATTGCAGCGAAAGGATCAAAATCCTCTTTCATCTTCTTAAGGATCATTGCACCGTAGAAGTTTCCGAGAGCGTAGGTGGGAAAATATCCAAAATCCGTAGTCCAGTGTACATCCTGCAAGAGCCCCTCACTGTCCTTTGTGGGCTCTATTCCGAGATACTCTCTGTAAAGTCTTGACCATTCATCCGAAAGCTCAGAAACGGACAATTCACCGCTTATAAGCCTCTTTTCCAGCTCGTATCTGATGATGATATGAAGCGTGTATGTAAGCTCATCCGCCTCCGTTCTGATAAGAGAGGGGGAAACATAGTTTACCGCCTCGTAAAGCTCGTCAACGGTTACATCCCTCATAACCTGAGGGAATATCTCGCAGACCTTTGGATAAATAAGCGAAATAAACGCTTTGGAACGTCCAAGGATATTCTCGTAAAATCTGGATATGGCCTCATGCATACCCATGGATTTTTTATCTTCGATAAAGTATTTATGATCCTCTCTCGGGAGGAGCTGTTCAAAAAGGGCATGGCCACACTCATGTATTACGGAATAAATATTGGAGATAAAATTATCCGAATAATAGTGCGTTGTAATACGAACATCATTTTCAGATACAAGGGATGTAAAGGGATGTTCAGAAACAGCCATCGTTCCCTTTTCGAAGTCAAAGCCTAAAGTCTCCATAAGATACTTTGCCATTTCTTCCTGCTGGCTGTCTCTTACGGGTCTTTTAAGGAAATCAGTCCTTATTACTTTATTGCTGTTGCCTATACGCTGTAAAAGGTCTGTAATGCCATCCTTCGAAACTCTGAAAAGTTCATCTATAACATCTTCATCAATACCGTTTTCATAAAGATTGAGCAAAAATCCGTAATCCGAATACTTTTCTTCGTCCGGCATTTTTCCGGCTATAGATACAAACTTTTTCTTGCTTTCAATAACCTTTTCGAGTTCGGGAAGAAAGCCCGATACGTCTTCTGTCTCTCTGGCTTTTGACCAGGCAACCCAGGCATTGTTTCCTATCCTTGAAAACTCTTCAAAAAGCTCGGGAGAAATATCTTTGTCGTGAATATAGGTTCTGTAAAGATCTTCCACAAGGACTCTGTCGTATTCTTCCAGGGAATCGATTTCCCCGTACAAAGCCTTTATACAATCTATGAATTTTGCGCTTTTGCGGATCCTGAAAGCATGATTTGAAACTCTGACAGCGGAATTGCCTTGCATTTCATGTCCCATGGGAGGACACATTGTCATCTGGTCAAACTCGATGATAGTGGCTGCCTGAGTATATTCGCGTTCTCTTGTAAGTTCTTTTTTAATATAGTTTAATTGCTTATTAATTATACTTTCCATTTTATTCAATATGCTTAATTACTTTATTATAAATCCTGTTAAAGAAAAACGTTGTAGCAAGAGCGGACATAACCTCAGCAATAGGGAAAGACCACCAAACATAATCGACATTGCCAAGAAGTGAAAGTAAAAACGCTGCCGGTATAAGCACAACAATCTGTCTCATTATCGAAACAATCATACTGTAAACGCTTACACCCAAGGCTTGAAATAAAGAACCGGTTACAATACAGTAAGCCGCAACAGGGAAATGTATCGCGATGATACGAAGGGCTACGCTTCCCATAGCCAGCATC
>JAFPRD010000156.1:0-2286 GCA_017401005.1 Lachnospiraceae bacterium | reverse complement strand
GTCGAAAGCGTTCTTTAAAGTAGAGCCGAATCCGATAAGGGAATTCTTTGTAAGTCTCTCTTTTATAATATCCTCAAGATCCGGGAAAGCTCCTCCGCAGATAAAGAGAATATTTCTCGTATTGATTGTAGCAAGAGGAACCATGGCTCCCTTACTTGACGCACCAACTGGTACCTCAACGTCCGCGCCCTCTAAGAGCTTAAGCATTCCCTGCTGAACGCTCTCTCCGGATACGTCCCTCGAATTGGCATTTGCCTTCTTCGCGATTTTGTCAATCTCGTCGATAAAGACGATACCCTTTTCAGCTCTCTCTACGTCATTGTCCGCCGCGGCAAGGAGCTTTGAAATAACGCTCTCAATATCGTCTCCGATATATCCCGCCTCCGTAAGAGATGTAGCGTCCGCAATCGCAAGAGGAACGTCAAGGAGTCTTGCCAATGTCTTTACAAGATAAGTCTTACCGGAACCGGTAGGCCCGATCATCAGCATGTTTGACTTTTCAATCTCGATATTGTCCATCGTGTTTGTCGCAACACGCTTGTAGTGGTTATATACCGCTACGGAGATAACCTTTTTCGCGTAATCCTGGCCGATTACGTATTCATCGAGACTTGCCTTTATCTTATGGGGCGCGGGACTATTCTTGATATCTATAACAGGCGCTTCGCCCTTTTTCTTTTTCTTAAGCTTTTGCTTATTGGGGATACCGCCGTCTCCCTGGAGGTTGGCAAGATTTATGAAGCTGTATTTTGGGAAGCCTTCCATATCGGGAGGAAACATCCCCTGATAATCAAACTGAGATACAGTCTCCATCGTCTTTCGCATACAGTCTTCGCAAACGGAAATATGATTCGGCAGATGGAACATCTTCCCCGCCTTACTCTCCGGCCGCCTGCAGACGAAGCAAACATCCTCGTACTCAGGCTCCTTAGCGTCTTTATTCGAATCCTCGGCCGTCTCCTCAGTCTTCTCTGCAGAAGTCTCCGTCTCCTCGTTTATATCATCTACTTCCTTGAAATCATTATCTGACATACATATCCTCGTGATACTTATAACTTGTAATATCTGTAATCTGTTTTATCTACGTTCAGGCTTGGTCTGTAATGTACAATTTTCTGCAATGTGTCCGAGGCCGGTACTTAACGAGTGCGAATGCAATGACGCACGAGTTTAGTTCCGCTGCCACGAGGACCTCATAGCCGAGAGGCGGTGCAGAAAACGTACATACAGCCCAAGCCGTCACTTAGATTATTTACAATATTTTTGTTTTTTCGATAACCGCTTCCATCGCATCCATTATGGCGCCGCGCATACCGCACTCTTCGAGGACCTTTACGCCCTCGATTGTCGTTCCTCCGGGGCTGCAAACCATATCCTTAAGTTCTCCCGGATGCTTACCCGTCTCAAGAACAAGCTTTGCGCTTCAATGTACTGCCTGGGCCGCTAATTCATACGCCTGGGCTCTCGGCATTCCGCCTGCAACCGCGCCGTCCGCCATAGCTTCAATAAACATAAACACAAAAGCAGGTGAGCTTCCGCTTACGGCTCCTACGGCATCCATAAGCTTCTCGGAGACAACATGTGCCTTTCCGAAGGAAGAAAGGATTTTGAGCACCTTTTCAAGCTCCGTTTTCGTAACATTTGCATTAGGCGATACTCCGGTGCATCCCTCGCCTACAAGAGCGGGAGTATTGGGCATACATCTTACAATCTTTACCTTAGAGGTTTTTGAATTTCCTACTTTAAGCCCGTCCTCGAGATAGCTCAAAGTCTTGCCGGCTACGATGCTGACAATAACGGTCTCCTTTTTAACAGAGCCCTTTATCTCTTCAAGTACCTCGGGTAAAAACTGAGGTTTTACGGCGAAGAAAAGAATATCACTCTCTTCTACAACCTTTATATTTGAATCCACCGCGGTAATCTTAAAATCCTTCGCTGCGTTTTTACGGGCAGCCTCGAACTTATCGGATCCGATGATATCCTTTGCGGGGATTATCTTATCCTTTAAAATACCGCCGATAATAGCTCTTGCCATGTTTCCAAGTCCGATAAAACCAATTTTCATGATGTCTTCCCTTTCTCGTTTTCTTTTATCAAGATGCTCTTTAATGCATTTATCTTATACGCTTCGTTGCCTGTGGGCTTCGTATGAAAGAACCGCCGCCGCAATCCCGGCATTTAAAGACTCTACGCTTCCCTCCATAGGTATAAGAAGCCTTTTGTCCGCCAGCGCCGTTATCTCGTCGCTAAGCCCGTTTCCTTCGTTGCCGATAAAAAAGCAGGTCG
>JAFPRD010000155.1:0-6925 GCA_017401005.1 Lachnospiraceae bacterium | reverse complement strand
ATATGATGATGATCGTTGATATGGCAGGCACTACCAAGGACTTTAACAGCGTTGCTGACGACCTTGAAGAGCTTGGTAAGAATATCGGCGTTGTAATTAAGTGCCAGAAGGAAGAAATCTTTGATTCCATGCACAGGATCTGATATCAAAATTTTTATTAAATGAGGATACATAAATGATTAACCAGTTCGAAGTTATAGAAACAAATAAGATGGTTGAGGAAGAAAACCTTGATGTCAGAACTATTACTATGGGTATCAGCCTTCTTGACTGTATAGACAGCGACCTTGATACCTGCTGTAAAAAGATTCATGACAAGATTTATGAATCAGCCAAGGATCTTGTAAGTACCGGAGAGAAAATTGCAAAAGAGTACGGAGTTCCTATCGTAAACAAGCGTATCTCCGTTACACCCATCGCACTTGTAGGCGGGGCATGCTGCAAGAGTAGCGACGATTTCGTTAAGATCGCAGTTACACTTGATAATGTTGCTAAGGAAGTGGGAGTCAATTTCCTCGGCGGATATTCAGCTCTTGTTTCAAAGGGAACAACAAAAGCCGATGAGCTTCTTATGAGATCGATACCCAAGGCTCTTGCGTCAACAGAGTTTGTTTGCAGCTCCGTAAATCTGGGTTCTACCAAGACCGGTATCAATATGGATGCCGTAAGACTTATGGGCGAAATCATTAAAGAGACTGCAGAGCTTACAAAGGAAAAGGATTCCCTTGGCTGCGCAAAGCTTGTAGTATTTTGCAACGCTCCCGACGATAATCCTTTTATGGCGGGCGCTTTCCACGGCGTTACCGAGGCTGACAGGATAATCAATGTCGGAGTAAGCGGACCCGGAGTTGTTAAAAAGGCTCTTGAATCAGTAAGGGGAGAGAGCTTCGAGGTCCTTTGCGAGACTATAAAAAAGACTGCATTTAAGGTAACAAGAGTAGGACAGCTTGTTGCAAAAGAAGCTTCTGCTATGCTTGGAGTTCCCTTTGGAATCGTAGATCTTTCCCTTGCGCCTACACCTGCCATCGGTGATTCCGTTGCGGATATTCTTTGCGAGATCGGACTTGAATATGCCGGTGCTCCCGGAACAACGGCAGCTCTTGCTCTTTTAAACGATCAGGTTAAAAAGGGCGGCGTAATGGCTTCATCATACGTCGGAGGTCTGAGCGGTGCGTTTATTCCCGTTAGTGAAGACCAGGGTATGATAAATGCGGCTACAGCAGGAGCTCTTACTCTTGAGAAACTTGAAGCTATGACCTGCGTTTGCTCTGTGGGACTTGATATGATCGCTATTCCCGGAGATACAAAAGCAACTACTATTTCCGGTATTATTGCCGATGAACTCGCAATCGGTATGGTCAACCAAAAGACTACTGCGGTAAGACTTATTCCTGTTGTTGGCAAGGGAGTCGGAGAGACTGTAGAATTCGGCGGACTTTTGGGATACGCCCCGATCATGCCGGTAAACAAATTCTCCTGCGATGCATTTGTTAACAGAACGGGACGCATCCCTGCGCCGATACATTCATTTAAGAATTAAGATTATTGTAAAGAACTGATAAACTATATTATAACCAGCGGGGTAGAGTATTCGTTTCTGGCCGGTGTGCATGTCTTGATTGCACGGGCCGAGTAATAGATCTCGCCTGCTTTGATTTCGTTTCTGAACATCTTCCAGGGCTCTGAATAGAGTATTCCTGAAGCATCCGCAACCTTAGTTATAAGAGGAATCTTACTGCGGCATTTAATCTCCGATAAAAGGGGCTCGGCCTGTCTTCTAAAGCCGAGTACTCTTGCATAGGGGATGAAATCAATGAGCTTGTAGCTTTCCAGATCACGCTCGGTTATATCAAGCAAAATGTGCATGAGACATCTTGAAATTCTTGTGTAGGTACGGTCCCTGCTCTTTACTTCTTCGATAAAGTTTTTGAAGGATGTAAAGGTACTAAGCTTATTGGCAATTCGGTCGGACAGGGCGTTACTTACATCGAAATAAGATGTGTATCCGATATTTTTCTCCTGTAAGAGCTTGTAATAAAGCATCGAAGAAAAATCATCAAGGTCCATAATATTTCCGGCTTCAATTTCATTAAAAAGATCCATGTATGAATTTTCGGGCATAGCGGCGGAGAAATCGGTTCCTGCCAATATGCCTTCTCTTATTGCCTGGGCAGAGGCTGAGGTTGCTTTGTCAGCCATATAACGGTCATGGTAATTTGAACCCTGCCTTTTTATAGTGAAAGGTGTAATGGTAGATTCTCTTCTGTGAAGGGCCTTGATATATTCGATGGCTAAGATATTATTGGGAGACTCAAGTACCCTTGTTGCATCAAACAAAGAGTTCTCATATTGGATGAGGGCATTGTTTCTTGCAAGGGGATATGTGTATCCTTCTCTTAAGTATCTTTGCATATACTCGGAGAACTCGGGAGGCTCCTCTAAAAGGATGGATGCGATATGGTTTAAGATTTCGATATCACCGGATTCGCTTCCGAAAGAAAGGTAGTCTACGACACCGAGCTTATCGAGGAGAGCTACACCGGCGCTGGCAAAATATTCCGCACTTGAAGTAGAGTAGCAGGTGGGGATTTCAAAAACAATATCCGCACCTCCCTCTAAGGCCATTTTGGTACGCACATATTTATCTACTACAGCCGGAGCACCTCTTTGTACGAAGTTTCCGCTCATAGCGACGATGGTGTAATCTGCATTTGTCTGTTTTGCGGAACTTTCAAGGTGGGCTATGTGGCCGTTGTGGAAGGGATTGTATTCGGCGATGATTCCGTTTACTATCATATTGGTCTCCGTATTTTTAAGACGTTAACTGTTATAATAACTATAATATAAAAGGTGTTTAAATAAAAGCAAATAATAAAATGTAAGGGCTTTCATTTTACATTTGATTGTGATAGTATTATAATAGTTTCATTAATAAACTATTCACATGTTTTTTAGAGAGGTAAAGCAAATGGCATTTATTGACGGTATAAAAGAAAAAGCAAAACTTGACAAAAAGACAATCGTTCTCCCCGAGTCAAACGACAAGAGAACACTAATCGCGGCTTCCGAAGTTTTAAAGGATGGAATTGCAAACATCATTATGATCGGTAATAAAGAGAAGATCATGGATGGTGCTACCTGGCTTGAAATCGAGCTCGACGGAATAAAGATCATCGACCCCAATGAGACAGAGCTTCTTGATACATACGTTAATCTCCTTTATGAGTGCAGAAAAGCAAAGGGCATGACACCCGAGAAGGCGAGAGAGATCCTTTTAAGCGACTGGCTTACTTTCGGTATTATGATGGTAAAGAACAATGACGCTGACGGTATGGTTGCCGGAGCTTGTCATTCTACCGCAGACACCTTAAGACCCGCGCTTCAGATTCTTAAGACTGCTCCCGGAGTTAAGCTTGTTTCCGCTTTCTTTATTGTAGATACAATTATGAAAGATATGGGTGAGAACGGAGCATTCCTTTTCGCCGACTGCGGACTTAACCAGGATCCTACCGCTGAAGAGCTTGCCGTTATCGCTGATTCATCGGCTCGTTCATTCAAACAGCTTATCGGACCCAAGCCTCAGATCGCTATGCTCAGCCATTCAACCATGGGAAGCGCTAAACACCCCCTTGTTACAAAGATGGTGGATGCTACAAGAATCGCAAAGGAAGAGTATCCTCACCTTTGCATCGACGGAGAGTTACAGCTTGATGCTGCGCTTGTTCCTCACGTAGCTAAGACCAAAGCTCCCGGAAGTCCTGTTGCCGGACATGCCAATGTCCTCATCTTCCCCAACCTTGACGCGGGAAATATCGGATACAAGCTTGTTCAGAGACTTGGTAACGCAGAAGCTTACGGACCGATGCTCCAGGGTATCGCGAAACCCGTTAACGACCTTTCAAGAGGATGCTCCTGGCAGGATATCGTCGGTGTTGTAGCCCTTACCGCAGTCCAGGCCCAGTTAGTTTAATTTAAAGTTTATTGATAAAGTTTTACAAAGGCAATAGACGCCGACATATTCCGTGAGCGAACCATAGAGCGTCGCCGGCACTTACTGAGAACGAAGTTCGAAGTTAGTACCGCTGCGAAACGCGTGTTTGAGGCGAGAGCCGTGTGAGCGACGGAATTGTCGGTGGATATGCCGTGACTTAGTTTATGTTATTAATATCTTGGAGGAAGATTATATGAATATACTTGTTATTAACTGCGGTTCATCATCTTTAAAATACCAGCTTATAAATTCCGATACTGAGCAGTGGATTGCAAAAGGACTTTGCGAGAGAATCGGTATCGACGGAAGTCAGATCGTTTACCAGAAAGCCGGCGGAGACAAGGAAGTAACCGTTTCTCCCATGCCGGATCATACAGAAGCAATAAGACTTGTACTTGAAGCTCTTACCAATGACAAGACCGGAGCTATTAAGAGTCTTTCGGAGATTGATGCTGTCGGACACAGAGTTGTACACGGCGGAGAGAAATTCTCATCAAGTACCGTTATTACTCCTGAAGTTATCGAAGCTATAAAAGAGTGTAACGATCTTGCTCCTCTTCATAACCCCGCTAACCTCATCGGAATTGACGCCTGCGCAAAGCTTATGCCCGGCGTTCCCATGGTAGCTGTATTTGATACCGCTTTCCACCAGACAATGCCCGCTGAAGCCTACATGTACGGCCTTCCTTATTCATATTACGAGAAGTACAAGATCCGTCGTTACGGATTCCACGGAACAAGCCATTCCTTCGTTTCAAAGAAGATGGCTGAGGATATGGGAAAGAAGCCCGAGGACTTAAAGCTTATTATTTGCCACCTCGGAAACGGCGCTTCGGTTTCTGCTGTAAAGAACGGTAAATGCGTTGATACTTCTATGGGACTTACTCCTCTTGAGGGACTTATTATGGGAACAAGAAGCGGAGATATCGATCCCGCTATTATGGAGTTTATAGCTCATAAAGAGAACAAGTCTATAGATGAAGTTATGACCCTTCTCAATAAGAAATCCGGTGTTTACGGACTTTCCGGTGATCTTTCATCCGACTTCAGAGACCTTGAAGATGCTTACAACGAGGGCAACGAAAAGGCTATTATCGCCGTTAAGACCTTCAGCTACAGAGTAGCGAAGTATGTTGGCGCTTATACCGCAGCTATGAACGGTGTAGACGGTATAGCATTTACAGCCGGTGTCGGAGAAAATTGCGGTCTTGTAAGAAAGCTTGTTTGCGAGTATCTCGGATATCTCGGAGTTAAGTTAGACGATGCGGCCAATTCAAAGCGCGGCGAGGATACTGTAATCTCTACTCCCGATTCCAAGGTATGCGTAATGTTTATACCTACCAATGAAGAGCTTGCCATCGCAAGAGAGACACTGGCTCTCACAAAATAAATATGATTTATGGCTCCTGCTTTTTAGCAGGAGCTTTTTTTCGCTGATGATTACAATTTGTGGTAAAATATAAGGGTATATTTAAATTAAAAAATCTGTTTGATAAAAGGAAATCTTATGAATATTTGTTTATTAAACGATTCTTTTCCGCCTGTAATAGACGGCGTTGCAAATACGGTTTTAAACTACGGACGCGTTCTGACAGACGAAATCGGCGCACAGGTAATCGTCGGTACGCCGAGATATCCCGGAACCGATTATACAGGTTATCCTTATAAAGTAGTTGCCTATCCGAGCCTTGATACAACCAGATTAACCGCCGGTTATAGGACCGGGTATCTTTTGTCTGTAAGAGAGATTGCGGAAATGTCGGAGTTTGGCCCTGACATTATACATACTCATTGTCCCGCAGCTTCGACTCTTATGGCAAGAATCCTTCAATATGAAACGGGAGCTCCTGTTGTATTTACATATCATACAAAGTTTGACCAGGATATCGCAAAGGCGGTAGGAAACGGTTTTCTTAAAAAGGAAACACTAAAGATGCTTGTGAGCAATATCTCTGCATGCGACGAAGTCTGGGTTGTTTCCGAGGGAGCGGGAGAGAATCTTAAAAGTCTCGGATATCAGGGCGAATACAGAGTAATGGTTAACGGCGTTGATTTTGCAAGGGGTAAGGCGTCGGCAGAAGCGGTGAAGGAAGTAACCAAAGGATATGATCTTCCCGGTAACGCACCTGTATTTTTATTTGTCGGAAGATTGATGGAGTATAAGGGTATTCCAATAATACTTGAAGCTATGAAAAGATTACATGAATCCGGAATGGATTATAGAATGGTCTTTGTAGGAAGCGGAGAATACGAGCCTACTATGAAGGAAAAGGTTTCAGAGTACGGGATCGGAGACAAAGTAATTTTTACCGGCCCTATAAGGGATCGCAATGAACTTAGGGCTATCTATACAGGATGCGACCTTTTCCTTTTTCCTTCGACATACGACACCAACGGAATCGTTGTAAGAGAAGCCGCTGCCTGCGGACTTGCTTCCGTGCTTATAAAGAATTCCTGCGCAGCCGAAGGAATTACACATGCCCGAAACGGATATATGATAGATGAAAACGGAGAGTCGATGGCCGCGCTTTTATCTGAAATATGTAAGGATATGGATAAGGTCCACTTAGTCGGCGATAACGCTATGAATGAGATTTATATTTCATGGAGCGAAAGTGTTAATAATGCCTACAGAAGATACGAAGAAATAAGGGAAGAGACCAAGGACGGAACTCTCCTTAAAAGGCGCAGACAAAAGTCGGATCTTTTAATTGAGACTGCGGGAGAAGTTACCGAGAAATTTAAAAAGCTTATGGATCTTCCCGGAAGGATAAGGGAGGAGCTTTTGAGCGAAGATGAGTGGATCATCAGACGAAAAGAATAACCTATTGCATCTTAGTTAAGGCTATTTAGATTATCATACGAAAAGAGGCGTATTTTAATTGGAAAGTTCTAAGAGAGACTGGTATAAAACGGCGGTATTTTATCAGATTT